>CAXBOL010000555.1:0-4083 GCA_963977295.1 uncultured Opitutaceae bacterium | reverse complement strand
GTGCTCTCGTTGCACCAGTTCCTGCAGGGAGGGGAGGGCGCGGGGTGTAAAGCGGAAGATGTGGCCGGTTTCGTCACCACCGAAGACTCTCTCATTCGTGCGCATGCCCGCAACGGCATGACCTGGCAGCTCGGTGACGCGCTGCCCATCGCGAGCCGCCGCTGCTCGGTAGATGAGGCCCAGAAGCGCGCGCGGGCTTTACTGGAGAGGTGTGCGTTTGTCGGCTTCTACGAGGATCTCGAACCCGACGTGCCGCGGCTGTCGCGGGAATTGTTCGCCAGGGTGCGCTCTCCGGTTCCGACGCTGGGGCTCTTTCGGCTCGGTGCACTCGCGACGGCGCATCGGCGACGGGTGCGCAAGTATGCGGCCACGCTCACGGTCCGAGAACGGGAGTTGGTCGTGGCGGCGAATCAGCAGGATCTGGCGCTTTACGCATGGGCGCGAAAGCGCGCGGGCAGGACGAACTCGCTGCATGATGACTACCACAGCTGGCTCGCGTCCTAGTCGGGAGGTTTCAGAAGGCGGTCCCGGCGGGCTGGGAGCAGATCAGCTGAAGTCGAACGCTTAGAGCGTCTCCAGGGGGTCCCTGATCCCTGCCTCTGAAAGGGCAGAATCAACCAGGTCCGCGTAGGCGGCTTTGTCCTCGGGTCTGCTCACATTGGTCTTCTTTTGTTCGCGAGCGTGCTCAGCCAATTCCAGCTCTAAGAAATCGCCCAAGCGCGCCAGTTTTTCGGGGTCTTCGAGGTTGAGCACCAAGAGCTTTCCCGGCTTATCTCTAAAGAATTCAAGGACGCTCTGATGATACGCGTGACGTTCACGAATCCAAGTGACCACGCGTTCTTGGTTGTAGTAACAATCGTTGCCCCACAGTACGCGAACCACCGGATTCGCGAGCCGACGCTCAAGGGGACGCATGTCGCGGTAGATTTTATCAATCCATAGAAGCCGCGAGATGAGCCACGGTCGGAGAGGTCTGGTGTTTAAGATGAACTTCGCACGTGGGTATGCGCGATACATGGTCGCGAAGTCGTGCAGGCAGGCATCGTTGAAGACATCGTATTGCTCGATCACGCGGATGCTGCCGCGGCGCCAATGCGAGTCGTGCATCACCTTGAAGCCCAGAGCGGTGAAGACCTTGGAGTAGTAATTGGTGCCCGTTTTGTAGAATCCAATAAAGAAGATGGGACGCTTGTCGACCGTGGGCCGAAACAGCGCGTTGGGCAGAAAACGCTCCAGGAGGTGGGGCGAAAAATGGATGAGATAACGTTGCCGATTCCGGTAGAGGAACAGGCCGATGCTCCCAACGAGAACCGAGCTCACGAGGAGTGCGGTGATCATCGGATACGGCCGTTATTGATGGTGAAAGGAAACACAGCGGAGCAGGGGACGAGCGAGCGATCGCGACCGTCAATCGATTTGATGAGGGTCTCCGAATTGCAGGAGGCTCAACCGGCGGTAGAGCCCGGAGGGTCGGGCGGAGAGTTCTTCGTGAGTGCCGGTTTCGGCGATGCGACCACGGTCAATAACGACGATTCTATCCACATGGCGGATTGTGGCGAGTCGATGGGCGATCACAAATGTCGTCCGGCCTGCCATGAGGTGATCGAGTGCATTCTGCACCAGACGTTCACTTTCGCTATCTAGGGAGCTGGTGGCTTCATCGAGGATGAGGACGGCGGGATTCTTGAGCAGGGCTCGGGCGATGGCGATACGTTGACGTTGGCCGCCGGAGAGTTTGACGCCCCGATCGCCAACGAGGGTGTCGTAGCCTTCGGGGAAAGCGGTGATGAAGTCGTGTGCATTGGCTTGGCGGGCGACCGTCTCGATGGCTGCAAAATCTGCGCCGGGTCGACCATAGGCGATGTTTTCCCGGATCGAGCCACCGAAAAGCAGCACGTCCTGCGGCACGAGCGCCATCTGGTTGCGCAGCCCATGCAGGGGGTAGGATCGGGCGTCGCGACCGTCGATGCGCAGGGTGCCCGCATCTGGTTCGTAGAAGCGGAGAAGCAGCGCGGTGAGGGTGGATTTGCCGGCGCCGCTGGGGCCGACCAGAGCGATCCGCTCTCCCGGGCGCGCCACAAGGTTGATGTCATGTAACACGCTGGTGTCGCGGCGGGAGGGGTAGCGGAAACTGACGTGATCAAAGGCGACTTCGCCGCGCAGCCGTTCAACAAACGGATCGGGCTTCTGATTGTCCTTCACGACCGACTCGGACTCTGCGGGTTCCTGCAGGATTTCACGGACCCGCTGGGTTGCTCCGATGGCTTTTTGGATTTTGCCAAAGAGTTCGGCGGATTCGGCCATGGCTCCTCCGACGAATACCGTGTAGATCACGAAACGGGTGAGTTCGCCGCTGGATAGCGTGCCAGCTTGAAGCTGCACGGCCGCATACCACAGCAAGATGGTAATACCACCAAATAGGGCGAGAATGAAGAAGGTAACGAAGATGGCTCGCCAACGGGCAGTCCGTAGCGCCGCCGCCAACGTGGCGTTGTTGGCGGTGTCGTAACGACCGTGTTCGAATCTTTCGTTAGTGAAGGCTTTGACGCTGGCAATGGCCTGCAAGGTCTCCACGACGATAGTTTGACTTTCACTTAGGCGGTCTTGAGTGCCCCGGGAAAAACGCCGGAGGCGCCGACCGGAAAAGAGGGTAACCGCGATTAGTAAGGGTAGGGTCCCCAACATCGCTCCGGTGAGCGGCAACGAGGTGATTGCGATCAGGACAAGCCCGCCGGTCAGAAATACAGATTGGCGAAATAAATTTGGTAGCGCGGTGGTGATCGCTTCCTCGATCTGCGCGATATCCGTGGAGACGCGGTTCGTGAGTTCTCCCACGCGTCGCTGACCGAAAAAGGCCATGGGAAGCACCAGCAAATGGCCGTAGGCGGCGGCTCGCAGATCGGCGAGGGCATGTTGGCCGACCCAACGAAACGATAGGGCGCTGCCGAACTTGGTCAGTGTCTGCCCCAAGACACAAACGGCGAGAGTCAGCGCGATTTGGTTAAGTGTGAGTGAACCCAGCACCGGAAAAACGGCGCGGCCCTCGTTTATCGCCGCATCGATCAGACCGCCGGCCAACAAAGGAAACAAGAGACTAAACCCGGCGTTGGATAGAAGCGATGCCAGGCCAACAAAGAATCGCTGCCGGTAGGGCCGCACATAGGTCGCCAGTGCCCAAGTTTCACGGAATCCGTCCCGATCCAATTTGGACTTAGGGGGCCGATCCGTGACATCGTCAGGTGCGGTGGAGGCGGAATGAGGCATGGCTGGCTATGGGGGCGCGACAAAAGAGACGAGGGCAAGAGACCATGTGCCGTCGCGCTGCCTTCGTCAGCAGGGTTCGCTCAGTGTCCGAAGGTGGCTCGGCGCATCTGATCCTCGAAGCTGCCGAGCTTGGCCCGCAGCTGATCGAACATGGGCTTGGTCAGGCTGAGCACCTCGACTGGCTCGGAGGCGGTTACGGTGGCGGCACGCGGGGCATCGTGGAGCAGGGCGAGTTCGCCAAACGCGGCACCTGGGCCTAGGGTCACCACCGTGTCGGAGTGACCGTCGGCGACCTTGCTGACTTCCACGCGACCGGTGCGCAGAATGTAGAATTTGTCCCCCACGTCACCTTGGCGAATGATGTCGGCGCCGGGTGCGAAGGTCTCGAGTTGCATCTGCGTCGCGACATCCTTGAGCAGCGTGGGATTGGCCCCTTCGAACACGGAGCACTTGTTGAGAAACTTACAAATCGCGAGATTCTCGGCGACGTTGATATTGGAGACGATGTAACCGTCGACCATGTTCACGATACGGTCAGCGACGTCCAGAATACGGTTGTCGTGGGTCACGATCATGATGGCCGAGCCTTGAGATTTGGCCAGGTTTTGCAGGAGTTCGACCACGTGACGGCCGGTGTCCTTGTCGAGGGCCGCGGTGGGTTCGTCGGCGAGGATAAGCTTAGGGGAATTAACGAGGGCGCGGCCGATGGCGACGCGTTGGCGCTGACCGCCGGAGAGATTGGCGGGCTTGTAGTGCAGGCGTTCACCGAGCCCAAGTTCCTCGAGCATTTGGGTCGGCAGGCGGTCGCGTTGTTCCGTC
>CAXBOL010000554.1:0-4084 GCA_963977295.1 uncultured Opitutaceae bacterium | reverse complement strand
GGAGGTCAGCGGGAGGCGCGACATCCGGCGCATCCGCCAGCAATCCCATCGCGACAGTTTCTTCGCAACGCGCCAAAGCCGCCGCCAACTCAGGCTCTTGGGCGACCCGCAGTTCCAGCGTCGCACTGGCCACGTCGTCCAGTTCTCCCAGGACGTAGTCCAAGATCAATTCTTCGTCGCGCTCAGACATTGCTGACCTCCCCGATTTTCATCTGCAACTTCTGAAGCCCATACCGCAGGCGCGATTTCACCGTGCCGAGCGGCAACCCCAGTTTGTCGGACACCTCCTGATGGGTGAGTCCCGAATAAAATACCAGCTGCACAATCTGCTGCTGCTCGTCGGGTAAGTCTCTCACTGCGGCGGCCACTTTCTGGGCCACTTCTTTCTGTTGGAGGGCCTCACCTGCCGTCGGCTCGTCGACGGAAACTCGATTGGTTGTCTCCAATTCATCCTCCGCAATCGTCGCGGCGCTCGGAATCCGACTCTTCCGCTTGCGCAGGATATCAATCGCGGCCCTTCGAGCGGTCGTGATCAACCAAGGCAATGGGTTCGCCTTACGACTATGCAATGACACCGCATTGCTCCAAAGCGCTCGAAAAGCGTCCTGCACGGCCTCCTCCGCGTCTGCTGCTTGACCGACCACTCGATAGGCCACTCCGTATACGGTCCGACCAAATTCATCATAGGCCTGCTCCAACGCCGACGAATCGCGTCGCGCCAAGCGCGACAGAACTTCCGCACTCACCTTGTCTTGAGCGTCGTTCATTACCTTCGCGGATATGTCGGAAAAACTGCCACGGCATTTGACCCAACGAACGGAATCGGTAGGTGTCAACCAACCGCCGCGTGTTCGAGAAAATGTCGCACTGAAATTCATCTACTTCCAAGACGCATCCTATGCCTGGTTGGATCTAATCTTCTCTTTGGTCCGCAATATGCATCATTTTCATAAATCCAAAGCCCTCCTCCTACCGTCAACGGAAGCTAACGCAGATTGACGCTCAACTCCCACCGCTTCCTCCCCCGCATGACTCCCTCCTCCCCCGCCACTTCTGCCTCTGCTCCTGCCGCCTCCGCTAAGACCAGCCAAAGTCTCTACCAGCGCCTTGTGCTTGGAGCCTTTGACGGCATGAACCGGGGAAGGATGCAAATCGAACTTCCGGATGGCTCGACCGTGGAGTTCGGCGCCCCCGGAACACACTCCGACCTGCGCCACGGGATTCCTGCCACCGCGAAAATTCAGATTCGTCGCGACGCCTTCTTTCGCAAATGCGTCTTCGCCGGCGACGTTGGCTTTGGCGAAAGCTTCATCGACGGCGATTGGGAGACCCCCGATCTCACCGCCGTCATCGCGTGGTTCATCCACAACGTCGACAACGCCCCCACCCTTTCCGGCTCCAAGCGCGCCCGCAGCAAGGCTGCCGCGGTTAATCTGCTCCGACTGGCCAATCGCGTTGGCCATCTACTCCGGCCGAACAGCCGCGCCACCGCCCGGCGCAACATTCAGGAGCACTACGATCTCTCCAACGACTTCTTTTCCCTCTTCCTTGATCCCTCGATGATGTATTCTGGGGCGCGTTGGACCACTCCCGAGCTCACGCTGGAGGAGGCGCAGAAAGAGAAAAACGATCTGCTTTGCCGCCGCCTGCAGCTCCGTAGTTCAGATCGTGTGCTGGAAATCGGATCAGGTTGGGGCTCTTGGTCGATCCACGCCGCCAAGACCTACGGTTGTCACGTCACCACCCTCACGATCTCGCAAGAACAATTCGACCTCGCCACCGCCCGCATCGCGGCGGCCGGCCTCACCGACCGCATCGATATCCGGATGTGCGACTATCGCGACATCCAAGGGTCTTTCGACAAGATCGTCTCGATCGAAATGATGGAAGCCATCGGCCATCGCTACTTGCCCGACTTTTGCCAATCACTGCACCGGGTGCTCAAACCGGAAGGGCTGATTGCGCTGCAATTCATCACCTGCCCCGACGAGCGCTACGACGAACTCCGTAACGGGGTCGATTTCATTCAAAAACACGTCTTCCCCGGCTCCCTCCTCCTCTCCCTCAATCGCGTTAACGAACAACTCACACGAGCCGGAGGGTTTGTCCTGCACGAGATGGAAGACTTCGGTCACGACTACGTGCGCACCTTGCGCACTTGGCGCGAATCTTTCCACGCCAACTTGACCAAGGTCAAAGCTCTCAGCTTCGACGACCGGTTCATTCGCAAATGGAACTACTACCTCCACTACTGCGAAGCCGCCTTTGCCATGCGCAATATCTCCGTGGTCCACACCCTCCACCGCCGCGCCAATAACGCGGGTTAAAATTCCCCTGCCCGCAGCGTGGGTCGGGCTTTACGCCCGACACGCCGTGCCGTAGATCACCCCCTGCCATGCTTTGGTTTCTCCGTATCCTGTTCATCGCGATCTTCGTCGCCATGTCTTCGCTCATCACTTGGGCGAGTATGGAACAACCCATCTTCGGGATCCCGCCCGAAGTCCGCTCAAACCCGTGGTTCATCGCCACGCTCTTCGACGCCTACTTCGCCTTTATCACCTTCTACGTCTGGGTGGCTTGGAAAGAGCCCACCCTGGGCGCGCGCATCCTCTGGTTCATCACCGTGATCATGTGGGGCAATTTCGCCATGGCGGTCTACATGCTGGTGGAGCTGTTCCGCATCAAAGACATCTCTCAGCTCCGCGAAATTTTTGGCACGCCCCGCCAAGGTAAAATCGGGCTTCCGCTCGGATTTACGCTGATCGGCGTCGGCGCGTATGCCCTCGGGGCGGGTCCTCTGTTCTCATGACCACCGTTGAGCCCATGCCCCCGCCGCCCGTCGCGACGAAACGAGGGTTTTGGCATCGCCGGCTGGTTGCGCCCATTCTGCGTCAGCTCACGCAGGGAGTCGCGCCCCAACAGATTTCGTTCACCTTGGCGGTCGGCGGCGTCTGCTCGCTGTTCCCATTTCTCGGTTTCACTTGGTTGCTCAACCTGATCGTCGGACTCGTGCTGAAATTGAATCAGCCGATTCTTCAGACCCTCAACCAGCTGATGACCCCCATTCACATCCCGATGGTTTTTGTCTACGTTCGAGTCGGAGAATGGATTTGGGGGGCCGATGAGTCACTCTTTTCGGTGACCGATCTGGTCACTCAATTTGCCGAACTCTCGTTCATGGATTTCCTTCAGAAATTCGGATGGGCTGGCGTCCATGCCTTTACCGCGTGGTCCCTGAGCATCCCCCTCATCTACGCCGCCGTCTATTTCCCCGTTCGTCCCGTGATCGCTCGACTCGCCCGCGTTCGTAAACCCTCCGTTTCAGGATGAGTCTGATCGCCACGCTTCTCATTGCGACGCTCGGGTTGATGACCCTCTTCGCCCTTTCGTTTCTGGTCGCCCGGCGCATGGACAACTACGGCATCGTCGACATCATCTGGTCCTACTGCTTCACCGGAGTGGCTTGGTTTTACGCGTGGGCGGGAACGGGCGCACCGAGCCGACGAATTCTGGTGGCCTCCCTCGCCACCGGCTGGAGTTTGCGACTCGGCACCCACCTCTATCGACGCGTGGTGGGGCACCACCCCGAGGAGGACAGTCGCTACCGCCAATTGCGCACCGACTGGGCCGGCGTGTTCGGACCCAAGATGTTCGGCTTCTTCCAACTACAAGCGATCTCCGTGGTCCTGCTCAGCGCCCCGTTTCTCTTCCCCACCCGCAACGCGTTTCCCGGACTCAATCTCTGGGAGTTTGCCGGCACCGCGATCGTGATTCTCGCCCTCGTCGGTGAAGCTATGGCCGACGCCCAACTCGCCGCGTTCCGCCGCGATCCGGACCAAAAGGGTAAAGTCTGCAACGTGGGGTTCTGGCGCTACACCCGCCACCCCAACTACTTTTTCGAATGGTGCATTTGGGTCGGGTTTTTCTGTTTCGCCTGCGGTTCCGTGTGGGGTTGGGCAAGTATCATCGCGCCCCTCGCCATCCTCCACCTTCTGCTCAACGTGACCGGGGTGCCGATGGCCGAAGCCTCTTCGCTCAAATCAAAGGGCGATGCTTTTCGCGCCTATCAACGCACGACCAACGC
>CAXBOL010000553.1:0-4111 GCA_963977295.1 uncultured Opitutaceae bacterium | reverse complement strand
CTTGTGCGAATTTGGAGCGCCTTCCCATGCGTCGTGCCACCAAACGTCGCGACCTTCGTGCATCTTGATGTCGTTGCCGCAACGACGCAGCACCAACACGGTCTGCACCGTCGGCGCTTTATCCACCGCATCGTCGACCGTCTTCTTCAGCTCGACCACTTTGCCTCGCCGCCAGCCGCCGTCGGCCGTGATCACGAGTTTCGCTTCACAGTCGTTGAGGCGATCTTTGAGGGATTCGGCACTGAATCCACCGAACACCACCGTGTGAATGGCCCCAACCCGAGCACAGGCCAACATGGCAAATACGGCCTCCGGGACCATCGGCATGTAGATTGCCACCCGATCGCCCCGTCCGATCCCCATGTTTTCAAATACGTGGGCCAGCCGAGCGACGTGAAAATAAAGCTGCTTGTAGGTGATGGTGCGCACGTCACCTGGTTCGCCTTCAAAAATAAGCGCGGCCTTATTTTCCCGCGCGGTGCCCAGATGGCGATCGACGCAATTTTCGGCGACATTGAGCGTGCCCCCGCCAAACCACTCCGCGTGCGGTGCATGCCATTTCAGGACGGACGTAAAGGGTTTACGCCAAACCAGTAAGTCCTTGGCCTGCTTCTCCCAGAATTTTTCTGGGGAGTTGACAGACTCGCGGTAGAGTCTCTTATAGGCGGCCATGCTGCCGAGGTTTGCTTGGCGCTGAAATTCGGTAGAAGGCCGAAAAACCCGTTTTTCACGGGACACTGAGGTAATATTTTGGTCCGTCACGTTGGATCGCTGTGGTTTAAGGAGTATGAAGAAACCGCCGCCTTCTGGCTTCGGCCCGCTGTTTATCCCGATGCCCGCCAAAAGCGTCAAGCGTTCGCCCGCCTACCTGCTGCCTTTCCTATCATTAGAGCCACTTTACAACCATGGATAATTCCCCCGAAAATAACGACGAAGCCCAGGCCAACTCGAACGACGCCAATCAAAACTCCGCTCCTCCCGCCCGCGATGAAAACCTCGTGGAGGTGGAAGGTATCCTCGACATCGACAAACAAAAAGGCGGTAACGGCGTATTGCTCGATCTGAAGCGTTTCGGGAAATATCGCCCGACCGACACATTTGTCCCGAAAGAGTTAATTCGTCGATTCAAGCTCCGCCCCGGCAGTCACATTAAGGGCACGGCGTTTCCGGCTGAAGGGCGCTTCCCCAATCCGAAGATGCGTTTCATCGACAGTGTTGACGGTTTGAGCATCGATGAGCGTAAGGCCAAGTGGGATTTCTTTAATTTCACCACCCTATCACCCGAAGAACGGCTGAAACTTGAGACCAAAGATGGCCGTATGACGTGCCGCGCCGTCGATCTGTTTTGTCCGATTGGAAAAGGCACCCGTGGACTTGTCGTCGCCCCTCCGCGCACCGGTAAAACCACCCTGCTCCGCGACATGGCTCTGGGCGTGATCGAAAATCACCCCGAGTGTCACGTGATGATTCTGCTGGTCGACGAACGTCCGGAAGAAGTCACCGATTTTAAGCGCAGCGTCGATGCAGAGGTTTGGGCCTCGTCCAACGACGACGACGTGAACAGCCATTTACGTATTTCCGATATGGCGATCGAACGGGCTAAACGTCTGGTCGAGTGCGGTAAAGACGTAGTCATCTTCCTTGATTCCCTCACCCGCCTGGCCCGGGCTCACAATACTCAACGCAACTCTGGTCGGACTGGTTCGGGCGGTTTGGACGTTCGCGCGTTGGAAAAACCTCGGCAACTTTTTGCGGCAGCTCGAAATACCGAAGAAGCCGGATCACTGACGATTATCGCGTCTATTCTGGTCGAAACGGGGAGTCGTATGGATGACGTTATTTTCCAGGAATTCAAAGGCACGGGCAATAGCGACCTCGTGCTCGATCGGAAGTGCGCCGAAATGCGGCTATGGCCGGCCATGAACATCCAAAGCCGCAGATCTAGACGGTATTCATTTCTTCCGCCGCGCTCTGGTGCAGCAGAAGGTCGAGGAAGCGACCGAAACCATGATTTCACGCTTGTCGAAGACTAAGACAAACGCTGAGTTCTTGAAACTCATCACTCGATAAACCCGGACCTGAACCACCCCCTCAGCCGGTAGATTACGCCGAATTTCACCACCAAATCCCCCACCCCCGGGACGCAGGATCTTTTTCCCTCTTGCGCCGCCCCGAAAAACCCTGAACAAACTTCCTTTCCGCTGACGCCGTCGCGTCTTCGGTTCCACGCCGCAACCCGTTCCGTATGCACAGTTTTTCCGAGCAATGTCTCGATATGGCCCGCTCTATTTTGGGTCATAACCTAGATTCTATTCAGCCTGATGGCACGATTACTCCAGTTGACGGAGAAGTCTCACGAGCCGACGAACCCGGTCACGTGGCTCTCGCCTTGGGCGAATACTTCCGCGCCACCGATGAGGCCACCCTCGACGGCCACGACTTGATCGACTTGGCGGCACGAACCATTACGGCACAAATGTTCACGGAACCCGCGGCCGAAAACGGTCTCGCTTACGGTGCCTTGGGGTTGCTCTGCTTTGGACCGTCGAAAGAGCGCAACAAAGTGTGGGAACGTCTCGTTCCCGAGACGCAGGAGCGCATCGACAAATCTCTCCTCCATCGTTCCGACTATGACAACCACTGGCAGGCGTTCAACGTCGCCAAAGCCGTGGCTCGCTTCTCCTTCGGCCTGTCTAAAAAGGATGAAACGTCCCGCTTGATTGAACGATTCGTCGAACGCATCAACCAAACGAGCTCGAACGGATTCATCGACGATTCCACCGATGGATTCGGCGGAAACTTCAATCTCTACGGCGTGATGTCCCTCGTGTTCATCCGTTCAGCCCTGCAACTCCACGCCAACAGTGGCGTTCGCGATCGGAAACTGCCCACGCTGCGCACCTACGGCGAGAAATACATCAAAATGATGCCCGACCTCGTGCGGGCTGATGGTCTGGGCTGGGCATTCGGTCGGGCGGCGGGGGCCTATGGCCAGATGCATTGCATCAGTTTGATTCTCCAAGGATTGCGCGACGGCTGGATCCCAGAAGATCAAAAGGCCAAATACTACGAGATTCTGCGTCGTTTGTTCATGTTCTTCTACCAGACCTACCTCGACCAAGAGCATGGTTTTGTGGATATCCGGGATGGCGAACGCACGGCTTACGCTGCGCACACCACCCGTATGGCCAACTTCGACGCCGCTCGCTACCTCTGCCAATGGTCGCGTTTGGCGAAAGCAGTTCAACTTCCCTCCGGTATAATCAAACCGGAACCTGCCCGGACCACCGGACGATTTGTTATTTTTGATAAGTCTAACCGCAAAGAACAGGGCGTTTTTCTCTACCGCGACGCTGGCAGCGGACTTCACGCACAAATTCCCCTCATCGCTTCAGGAGGACGCATCACGGCCGACTCGTTGCCCTTCCCTCACTGCCCAGGCGTCTTTGATTGGCCCAACAATATTTACGCACCGATCATGGTGCCCGAACTCACCTTCGGCGACAAAGTCACGATTCCGGCCTTCTACGGTAAAAATTGCGTCACGGGGCTTGGCCTTCGTCGCAGTTTCTACTTCCGCTACGAACAACCCGATTTGATCACCGCCGACCAGGAAGTCCTCAAGGGACTGGGTTCGGTTAAAGTGCAATGGAACTTCTCCGGGACACAAATCAGTGCAGAATTCGCTTACACGGTTAAGCAGCAAGTGACCCTGGATAAATTCCGTTTCATGTTGGCCATCGCTGCCCCGCATTCGAGCTATTGCGTTGGGGGATCACTGGCACTCGGTCCGGAGGGCCACCGCTGCTCCGTGACCAAGGATGATTTCCAAGCCAATTGGTTGGAGACTGAGGTCGTGACCAATGATCCGACTTATCGAACCAACTACGGTAAAGTGCATTACATCCAGACCCTCGAACGTGATCACCCCTTGATTATGCGTCCGGGCAACGTGTATCGCTTAGCCGTATCGTTCGAACCCGACGTGACTCAGGTCGACGGATAATTTCAGGGAGCAACTTAAGTGCGATTTTGACGCTGAGTCGGATATTTAAACTGTCCGACTTGCGGCATCATTCCAAACCCACACCATGCTAGCCCGACGGATCAT
>CAXBOL010000552.1:0-4131 GCA_963977295.1 uncultured Opitutaceae bacterium | reverse complement strand
CCGGCAGGCCACCCCATTCGTCGCAGTAAAAGGCTTTGTGGCCCGCGGCACACACCCCGCGCTTGATCGCAGTGGGATCGGTCACGCCAGCGAGGACGGAGGGCAACCAGTCACACGTTTCGACCCAGGAGTAGGCGGCCTCGAATACCTGAGGATCGACGTTGAGGCAGTGCCAGAGTTTGGACCAGAACCACTCGGATGAATAGGTGTTGCCGCACTTGGCGAGATATTCCGGGCGATGTTTGGCCGCGAGGGTGGTGATCTTGGCGGCTTCCTTCCAGCTGGTGTGATCCTTCCACAACCAGCATTGGGCGTTGAGATTTGTGGCCCACCTTTTTTGGGCCATCAGGGGCTGGTTTTCACGATCGACTGGGATGGGACTGGAACCGGTCGTGTCCACCCCGATACCGACGATCTTATTGGCCTTGAAGCCGCGCTTCTTGGTCGCTTGGGCGAGGGCGCCTTTGGTGGCTTGCTCGAGGCAGTGCAAATAATCCAACGGGCTTTGACGGGCGACGTTGTGATCCTTGGTATCGAGCAGAATCCCCTGGTGGCCACTGGGATATTCCACCACGGCTGAGCCGAATTCTTTGCCGTCGGCGCAGCGCACGATGAGTGCGCGAGCGGAGTTAGTGCCGTAGTCGAGTCCGAGAGTGAAGCTCATGAAGAAGAGGGAGGATTGGGAGTGGAGGGTGAGGAAGTAAACGGGCTTACGATTTGACCGTCATGCGTTTAATCGCCGATTTTGATTTGATCTGGGGTTTGACCGAGTTGCCGTCGGTCCAGGTGCCGGAAGCGAGCGTTGCGCGAGGAAATGCGGGCGCCCCTTTTTCTTGGCCGTGAATGAGTGAAATCAACATATCGAACGCATTGGCACCGGTGAGGTCGTTGTGCTGATTCATACCGGCAATATGGGGCTCGGCTGCGCGCCATTCCAGTTGGATGACCCCGACGTCCTTGGGCACTTTCAGCTTCCGCGCCTTTATCCAATCAAACACGACGTTGTAGAGGGTGATGAGGACATCGGGTTGATGGCGGTCGAACCACTTGTAGAATACTTTGGCATCGCGGCGGGCTTCATCGACGGCGAACAGCGGGGGGATGCGTCGATCTTTGGGCAAAGTCTGTTGACCTCGCAGGAATCCGGCGCTGAAACGTCGATCCACCAGATGGTCGATCATCTCGTCGAGCACGAGTCCCGGGCGTTGGTAGCCGAGCGCAAGCGCTTGGTTGACGGCGTTCATGGCGAGGTGGTGATGATCGACGCAGGCGAAAGACAGTGCCGGTTCGTGAGTGCGCACCCCGGTCACGACACAAGGGTAGTCCGACCAGACCCGGTAGTAGCGGTCCGGGAGGCGGTTTTGTTTCATCAATCCGATCAGAATCACGCCTTGAATATTCTGTTTTTCGAACTGGGTGATGAGTTGATCTGGGGTCTGTTCGGGGTCACTCAGCCAAAAATCCACTGTTTCGTAGCCGAGGTAAGCGGCGCGACGTTTCGCCCCCTCGACGTAGGCCGGGATGGTGGGATGATTGGTGAACGCATCCCGTTGCGTGTTGGCGTTGATGAGGGCGATCCGGGCGGTTTCGCGGGAACGCGTGGATCGAAGCTGCGCCATCAATTGGGAAGTGACGGCGTTGCGCTCGTAGCCCATTTCCTGGGCGACTTTAAGAATGGTCGAGCGCGTGCGATCTGGGATTTGCGGATCGCCGCGCAGCGCGAGGGAAACGGTATTTTTGGAGTAACCGACTTTGGCGGCAATATCCTTGAGGGCGACGCGAGGCATGGGGTAATCAGGGCTTCGAGGGACGGGAAAGAAGAAGGCGTTGCAACAGGATGAAGGCAAGTAAGAGCAGGCCGACCACGATGCGCATCCACCAGGAACTGAGCCGACCATCAAAAAGAATCGCGGTTTGAATGACACCAAAAATCAACAACCCAAGGACACTGCCGGCGACATGCCCGCGCCCTCCGGTGAGTAACGTGCCACCAATGACGACTACGGCGATGGCGTCCAGCTCAAGTCCGATCCCCATGCTCGGATTCCCCGAACCGGTGTAGAGGGAGGCGACAATTCCCGCCACCGCGGCACAAAATCCGTTGAGCCCATAGACGGCGATGGTGGCATTACGCACAGGCAATCCCATCAGGGTCGCCGATTGCGCGTTGCCACCGATGGCAAGCAAGTTACGACCGAATCGGGTGTGATGGGCCAGTCCATACAACGCCAAGGCCATGCCGATCAAAGTGAGGGCTGGCACGGTCAATCGGGCTTCGCCGAGGGGGATATAGATTTCTGAGAGGGTGTTATAAAACGAGTGCTGAATGCCGATCGACTCGGTGGTGACCTGAAACGCCAATCCGCGGGCAAAAAACATGCCGGCCAGCGTGACCAAAAAGGCCGGAAGTTTGAAGTGCTCGATCAGCCAGCCCATGGTCAACCCCAAGATCGTTCCGGCCCCAATTCCGGCACTCCAGGCGGCCAGCGGTGGCCAATTGTGATTAGTAATCAGGGACGAGACCAACACGGCGCTGAAGCCGATGACGGCCCCGACCGAGAGATCGATCCCGCCGGTAAAAATCACCAACGTCATCCCGAGCGCGGCAATGCCGAGAAATGCGTTGTAGGCGAGCAGGTTCGTCAAGACGCGCGGACTGAAAAAACCGTCGTAGAGCAGTCCGGCGGCGACGTAGAGCAGGACTAAAATTACGGCGGTCACGACCACCGGCAACTGGCGGGAAACGAGCACCTGGGGCAACTTCATGGGGCAGCCTCCTGCGACTTGGCTCGGCGTTGCCAAAGTCGATTGAGATTACGGCGCACGCGCTCGGATTGGAGCAACGCCACTGCCACGATGAGCAACGCCTTGGGCACCGGCGCGACGGAAGGAGGCACCCCGAGATAATACATGCTCAGGGTTAGCGTTTGCAGGAGGAGAGCACCGACCATCGAACCGACCAGAAAGAAGCGTCCGCCGGTGAGGGCGGTGCCACCGATCACCACCGCGAAGATGGCGTCGAGTTCCATGTTTTCCCCCGCACGGTAAGAATCAGCCGCGCGAATATGGGAGGCTGCCAGCGCGCCGCAAAGTCCGGCGCAGGTGCCCGAGAAAATGTAAACTCCGGCCTTGATGCGCGCGGCGGCGAGTCCCGCGAATCGACTGGCGGTGGCGTTGTCACCCACGGCTTCGATGAAGAGCCCGGCGGCGGTTTTACGCAGAGCGAAGTGCGCGGCGAGGTAGAGTGCGCCGACCAGTAAGGCCGCAAACGGAAGCGCGGCGATGTAACCATTGGCCAAATACTCAAACGCCTCACTCTTGATCGGGAGCACTTGTCCATCGGTGATGAGTTGGGCCACGCCCCGTCCCGCGACCATGAGAATCAAGGTCGCGACGATGGGTTGCAGTCCGAGTCTCGCAATGAGCAGGCCATTGGCCAATCCGATCGTCATGCCGACTCCAATCGCGGCGGCCAAAACGATCGGTAACGGAGTGCCACCGGACAGGAGTTGCGCGCAAACAGCCCCGCTGATCGCGACAGTCGAGCCGACCGAAAGGTCGACCCCGCCGGTGGCAATTACGAGAGTCATGCCGAGAGCCAGCAACATGATGCGCGACCCTTGATTAAAGATATCAATGGGGGTGCCGTAGAGGTGGCCATCGACCATTTTGAGCGCGAGAAAGCTGGGCTCAAAAATGGTGTTGGCGACCACCAGCAGCATGAGACCGATGGCGGGCCACCACACGGGGGAGCGGCGACTTGACGATGCAGAGAGAGAAGCCAGTTTACTCATCGGTAGGAGCGCCGGCCATGGCGCGGAGGAGGCTGGGGAGGACGATTTGGTCGGCGGTGAACTCTTCGTGAATCTGCCGCTCTCGGAGCACGTAAACGCGGTGACAATTGCGCACGACCTCTTCGATTTCGGAGGAAATAAACAACACGGCCAGTCCATCAGCCCGGAGGTCGGCGATCAGTTGTTCAATTTCTTGTTTGGCGCCGACGTCGATGCCGCGGGTGGGCTCGTCCAGAATCAGCAGTTTGGGCGAGGTGGCCAGCCAGCGGGCTAACAGCACTTTTTGTTGGTTGCCGCCCGAGAGATTGCGAATGGGCGTCTCGGCATCGGCGGTCTT
>CAXBOL010000551.1:0-4135 GCA_963977295.1 uncultured Opitutaceae bacterium | reverse complement strand
CACGGGAGACGGTGACGGTGATGTCGTCGGGGATGAGGGTGCCGCGCAACGTGTCGACCTTGGCCATGACCTTGGACACGACATCGATGGCGTTGGCGCCGGGACGCTTGGCGAGGCTGAGCGTGACGGCGGCCTCGATATCGGCGGGTGCGCCGGGTCCGCCTTCGCCGTGCAACACGTAGTTCGAGGCCTCTTCGGCCCCGTCGGTAATGGTGGCGACATCGCGTAGGTAAACCGGACGGTTTTGGAAGGCACCGACCATGACGGCGCCGACCTCCTCGGCATTGGCGAGGAAGGGCCCGACCTCCAACAATACCTCGGTGTTGGCGACGGGGAGCGACCCGATTTGCGCCGAGCGATTGGCCTGCTGCAGCATCGGCACGAGGTGGGTCGCACTCAGGTTGCGGGCGGCGAGGGCGGCAGGGTCGAGTTTTACCCGCACGGCCCGGCGTTGGCCCCCGATGACGGTGGTTTCGGCGACCTCCTGGATGGATTTAACCTCGTTCTCCACTTGGGCCGCGATGCGTCGCAGGGTGGTGTGATCTTGGACGGCGCTGTGAAAGGTGAGTGCGAGGATGGGCACATCGTCGATGGTGCGCGGTTTGACCAGGGGCGGAGACACGCCGATCGGAATGCGGTCAAAATTGGTCTGTAATTTTTGGTTGAGGCGCACGAGCGCGGTCTCGAGGTCGGTGCCGACTTTGAAGCGCGCGATGATCATCGAGCCGCCGGGCGAGGACGTGGAATAGAGGTAGTCGATGCCCGCGATTTCCCAGAGCAGTTTTTCAACCGGGCGGGTTACGCGGTTCTCGACCTCTTTGGCCGTGGCACCGGGCATGCCGACGAATACGTCGACCATGGGCACTTTGATTTGCGGCTCTTCTTCCCGCGGCAAGAGTAGGATGCTCATGCCGCCGAGCAGCATGGCGGCGATGATGACGATCGGCGTCAGCTTCGAATCGATGAAGATCGAAGCGAGTCGACCGGCAAAACCGAGGACGGGGGGCTTGGTAGGCGCGGCGCTCATGGTTGGATGTTCAGGGGCTGACCTTCGCGGAGGTTGTTGGTGTCGCTGATGATGACGTTCTCGTCGGCGGAAAGGCCGGCCAGAACCTCGATCTCGTTGCCACGTTGGGCCCCGGTTTTAACGAGGCGTAAGTCGGCGCGGCCCTCGCTGGCCACGAACACGCGTTCGAGTTGACCGAAGCGGGAGAGGGCGGCGGCGGGAATCAGCAGGGCGGCGGCGCGGCCATTGGGGAGGGCGACCCGGGCGTATTGGCCGGACCGGACCGCAGCGTTCGCCGGCAGTTCGATCTTGGCCATCACGGTGCGGGACTGGGTGTTGGTGGCGGGCGAAAGTTCGGTGAGTTTTCCCGTGAGTTCGGTGGACCCGACACTCACCGCGAGGGAAGTGCCCGGGGCGATGGTCGAGAGGGACTCGGGGAGTTCGGCTTCAACGCGGAATACGCTGGTGCCTTCGAGTTCCAGCAGCGGCTGGCCGGGGGCGGCGAGGTCGCCCTCGTTAACGAGTTTGCGGGTGATCACGCCGTTGAAGGGTGCGGTGATGCGGGTATAGGTCAGGAACGTGCGAGCTTCCTCGACCTGAGAGGCCATGATGTGTTGGCGATCTTGGAGGTTGCGAACCATCTCGGCGGTCGAAGCGCCTTGGGCAAGCAGGGCGGTTTCGCGATCAAGGTCGCGTTGGGCTTGGGCGAGGGCAGTTTCCGCTTGCGCAAGCTTGGCGGCGATTTCGTTGGCACTGATTTCCACCAGCATCTGGCCGGCGGTCACGGCTTGGCCGAGCTCGGCGGACACGCGGGTGACCGTGCCCATGACTTTCGGCGAGAGGGTCGCGCGATCGGTCGGGCGCACGGTGCCGGGAATGTCGATAAAGCGGGTTTCGTTGATGGCGCGCACGACGGCGGTGCGGACGGTCGCCACGGGCAGATTGGGTGCGGAGGCAGACTCGGCAGGTTCGTGTTTGCCGCAGGCAGAAAGGGCGAGCAGCGCGGCGCCGAGGGCGAAGAGGGAAGTGGGTCGTTTCATGACGGACGGGCGGGAAAATTGGCGGAGAAGAGAAGGGGGAATTGGGAGAACGAGAACGAGTAAGAGTAAGAGAACGATGGCGGGTAGCCTAAGGGAGGATGGGGAGGCCGGCGGCGCGGCGGAGTTCGGCGGCCGCAACGCGTTCGCCGGCGGCGGCGACGGCGCGGCGCATGCGAGTTTCGGTGAGGCGGGTTTCGACGCCAATCAACTCGGCGGAGAGGAGCGATCCGGCCTCAAAGCGGGCGCGGGAAATGCGGGCGGATTCGTCGGCCTGGTCCACAAGGGTGGCCGTGACGGCGAGTTGCTCGACGGCGAATTCGTGGGCGAGGCGGGCTTGCTCGAGTTCGAGGCTGAGGGCGAGTCCGAGTTGGCTGAGGCCGGCTTCGGCTTCGGCATAGTCGGCACGGGCGGCGCGGATTTTACTGGAAGCGGTCTTGCCATCGAAGACTGCCCATTCGGCTTGGATTCCGGCCATCCAACTGTCGCCGTCGCCGTTTAAGCGCCAACCGTGATCCAGTTGATAGGACGCGAAAGCGTTGACGGTCGGGCGGCGGGCGCCGCGAGCGACATCAGCCATTTGGGCCGCGGCTTCCACGCGGGCCTCCATGGCGAGGAGTTCGGGACGCTGATCGATGGAGAGTTCACTCGGCGCGGTGATGGCGGCGATGGCTGCGTCGGAGTCAGCCAGCTCCACGTCACCGATGGGTTGGCGACCGAGCAGGTAAAGGAATTGGCGGGCGACGAGCGTGGCCTGTTGACGCACGAGTAGGCGTTGTTCGCGGGTTTGGGCCAGCTGCACCTCGAGGTTGAGCAATTCGCTTTTGAGCATCTGGCCGGCCTCGTAGCGGAGTCGGGCGACGCGCAAGGATTCCTCGTAAGTCACAACGGCGGCATCGAGGGCGACGAGGCCCTCGCGAGCTTGGCGGATCCCGAAGTAGGCGCGGGTGACCGCGGCGTCGAGGCGGGCGAAGGTGGTGGCACGGTCTTGCTCGGTGGCGGCGACCCCGGAACGGGCGGCAGCGAGTCCAGCCGTGGCGCGACCGCCGCTGTAGAGGTTGTAGCCGACGATACCCGTGAGGTTGAGGTTATCGACCTGGCCGGGGGCATTGAAGTCAATGGTTGGGGCGAAGGCGCCTTGGGTGAGAATGGCGCCGAAGGCCATCATCGGATTGGTCGTCTGGCTATAGCCGGCCTTGAGGGTGACCTGCGGGAGATTGGCCGCTCCGGCTTGATCGCCCATGGATTGGGCGCGTTCGAGACGGGCGGCGGCCATGGCAGCTTCGGGACTGTGGGCCCGGGCTTCGGCTAAGGCGGTCGGCAACGTCCACGGCGCGGCGGCGGGGAGGGCCGTGCTCAAGACACATCCGGCGAGGAAAACGAAAAAGCGCATGGTCGGATTAGGTTTTGTTGGACTGACCGCCCCAGGCGATGGTGCCGTTGGGGCGAATCCAGCCGAGCTTGTTCAACACAAAGGAAGGCGGACAGAAGCCGGTGATGGCAGATTGGATCAGGTTGAGGCCGATGAAGCAGGTGAACCACAGCCAGCGGGCGTCAACGTAGTGGGCGAGTGCAACACTCAGGAGAATGAAAGTGCCAGCGAGGACACGGATAAAAGATTCGGTTTTCATGGTTGCTTAAGATAACTGTATGCGGATATACGCATATTATTGCACACGATGTCAACTCTCTGCTCATATTTAAAAATGCCTAAGCCACCTCGCCCGATGACCGATGCCGCGCTTACCCAGATCGCCCGCCGCTTTGCGGTGTTGTCCGAGCCCATGCGCTTACGTTTGGTGCACGGTTTGTTCGAGGGCGAGATGTCGGTCAACGCGTTGGTCGCGTTTTCCGGCGGCACGCAGGCCAACGTATCCCGTCATCTGCAACAATTGGCCAACGACGGCGTCTTGAAACGCCGTAAAGAAGGCCTGCAAGTGTTCTATTCGATCGCAGATCCCTCGATTTTCAAACTCTGCGAATTGGTGTGCGGAAGTTTGGAGAAACAAGCAGCCAAAAAAGCCGCGGCGTTCGGCCGCTGAGTCGGAGAGGCTTAGTAGGGGGGCCGAGTGAACTTGGGGAGGGAGCTTGG
>CAXBOL010000550.1:0-4135 GCA_963977295.1 uncultured Opitutaceae bacterium | reverse complement strand
ATCGGTGTTGGCGGGCGCTCAATGGTACACTCATCGGTTAAATTTTCGCCCGAACTTGCGAAACAAACTAGCGCGTCTTCAACAACTGATGGCCCTGCGCCGTATCCGCAAAAAAACCACCGAAAGCGTGCAAGTGCCAGAGGCGCGATCTGCTCACAGTGCGACCATCTCCCGCCTCGCGACCGCAGCGCGTCGCATTGATGCCGATCTCTACATTGGACACACTGTCGCAGGTTTGGCCGCTGCAGCTTGGGCGGCCCAACGCACCGGTCGTGTTTTCGCGTTTGACGCTGAAGATTTTCACACCGGAGAAACCGATGCCATTCTCAACGACCGGGCCCAACTCACGGCCATCCAAGTCCTCGAGAAAAAATTGCTGCCCCAAGCAGCGTATCTGACCGCGGCCGCCCCCCTCATCGCGGAGGCCTACTTCAATTCCTA
Organism: uncultured Opitutaceae bacterium; assembly: GCA_963977295.1. GTDB lineage: Bacteria > Verrucomicrobiota > Verrucomicrobiia > Opitutales > Opitutaceae > Actomonas. The sequence continues at coordinate 3,694 of CAXBOL010000550.1, read as the reverse complement.
TGATCTCACGGCACCTCCCGTGACGGTGTTAAATGTCTTCCCCCGAGCCTTCTCTCCAGCTGCTCAAGTTGCTCCCATTGAGGATGGTGTTTTTCGGTTTTACTGGTTTTCTCAAACAATCGGCCCAGAGAGAGGCTTGGAGCAGGTGCTGGAGGTGCTCCTCCACCTAAACATGCCGGTGGAACTGAACCTCCGCGGCAATCCGATCGATTCATTCGTCGACGTCTTGCGAGCACGTTTGACCAAAAGCAACAAGCCGGACATCAAACTCAAAATTCACCCTCCGGCTCCTCCTAACGAAATGTCCCGATTGGCCGCTTCTTACGACTTAGGGATAGCGTGCGAACTATCGACTCCTCCCAATCACGACATCTGTCTTGCCAACAAAATCTTCACCTACCTGCTCGCGGGATTACCCTATCTCTACACTCCCACATCCGGTCAAACTGCGATTGCTCCAGAGATCGGCCGTGCGGCAATCGGTATCGATCCCGTTAAAGTCGCTTCATCGGCCCGAAAGTTGGAGCTTTGGTGGGGTAACGTTGCCGAACGTGACGCGGCTCGTGAGACTGCATGGAAACTCGGACAAACACGTTTCAATTGGGATTTTGAGCAGCAAATTTTTCTAAAACAAGTCGAGCTGAGCCTGGTATCATGACATCCCTCAAGCCTATGACAACCGCGGCTCAGTTACCCACTTTCATCGGAATCGGAGCACTGAAGGCCGCAACCACTTGGTTGTCTGACCAATTGATGGCGCATCCAGACATCTACCTTCCTCCCATTCAGGAAACTCACTTCTTCGGATACCCCTATCCGGAGCATGCATTTACTCACTACGAAACCTTTTTTAAGGAGGCCCGACCGGGACAACTGATCGGTGAATTTTCTTCCGACTATTTGGATACGCCGGAAGTGCCCGCTCGAATCAAAAAACATCTGCCTGAGACCCGACTGATTTTAATGCTGCGTGATCCGGTCGATCTCGTGCAATCCAACTACTGGCATCTGCTGCGCCAGAACTTCAAATGCCGCGATACTTCGCAGCCCGACCTTGCGACCGCACTGCAGCGCCACGAAGCACTTTTGATCCAACCCGCCCGTTTGGGATTCCATCTCAGTAAGTGGTTGGAACACTTTCCGTTGGACCAATTTATTCTAGTTTGGCACGAAGACATTCGAAGCGATTCCTCCGCAGTGGTGAAACGATTGTATCGCGAACTCGGCGTGGACCCCGATTTTACTCCCGCCACTCAGACTGCCGCCCGTGGAGGAGTATCTCCCCGGGGAGGCTGGTCAGGTCGAACTTACTCATGGCTGTATCAAATGGCAGTGGTGCGTGGTTTGGGACCACTTAGTCGTCGCTGGAATTACGCCACGCCATTGGCCATCGTACAGAAACTTAAGCTACGCCAGATGGCCGAGCGGGTCTTTTTCAAAAAAGGCTACCCGACACCTGATCCTCAACTTTTGGCGGATCTGCGTTCCCGTTTTGACCAAGACATTAATCTATTGGAGGAATTGACTGGTCGAGATCTATCAAAGTGGAAGTCGACGCATACACCAGTATGACGAAAGTCGGTAAAAGCACAGCGAAGCCAAGGCGCAGAGTATTGATCGTTTCGCCTAATTTCCCTCCGGTAAATGCGCCTGATCCGCAAAGAGTGCGAATGAGTTTACCGCATTACGGCGATTTCGGATGGGACGTTGAGGTACTTGCCTGTGAGCCTGACGAAGAAAGTCAAAACATTGAACCGGAATTACTCACCGATTTACCTGCTGATATTCCAGTTTCCCGAGTCACTCCCTGGTCCCCTGCAAAAACGCGTAGATTTGGTTTTGGCAATCTGGGTTGGCGCTCGTATCGCAGTCTCCAACGCGCTGGCGATGAATTACTGGAGTCCGGCCGGTTCGATCTGGTCTTCTTTTCCACGACGCAATTTGTGGTAATGGCGCTCGGCCCTAGGTGGCTCAGGAAATTCGGAGTGCGTTATGCGGTGGATTGGCAGGATCCCTTGGTTAGCAACTACTACGAAAGACCGAACGCCCCTCCACCTCCCGGCGGCATAAAATACGCGTTCGCCCGCCGATTTTCATTTAGACTGGAACGCCACATCCTGAAATCGGCGGCGGGATTGATGAGCGTGTCGCCGTCCTATCTAGACGACCTCGAGCAGCGCTATACTTGGTTCGGCAACGTTCAAACTATGGTCATTCCTTTCGGAGTATCACTGCGGGATATTGCACGAGCCACTGCGAAGACGACCCATGAAATCTCGCCCCCTAAATTTGCCGACAGCGCGGGAGTATCGATTGTCTATACCGGACGCCTGGGAGGCGATATGAAGACAGCGCTCCACTGGTTGTTTGAGAACATAGCCAGACGTCGGACACAAGGCCTCCCCGTTCCGCTTTTAAAGTTTTACGGCACCAGCTACGCCCCCGGCACCCGCGCGGTATGCACCACTTCCGAACTCGCCCACCAGACGGGTATTGAAGACCTGGTGACCGAGTATCCCCGTAGACTTCCCTACTACGATGCGCTATCCAAACTCGCTTCCGGCGACGGAGTCCTGTTGCTCGGTTCAACCGACGAGCGGTATTCTCCCTCTAAAATTTATCCCGCGCTTACCATCGGACGCCCCACTTTGGCCATCGTGCCTCAACACAGTGTTGCGCACGACGTTCTGACCACATTTGGCCCAGCGGTTACCGTCGTCTCCTTGCCTGCCTCCGAAAATCAATTGGTCGAAGATCCACACAATTCGCAAAAATTAGACCAGTTCCTCCATCGGTTACACGGGCGGGTTCCAGTCTCCGAAGGACGTTTCAATCCGGTCGAACACGGACTCGATTCATCCAGTTTGACGTCACGACAGTGTCAATTATTCGCCGACTGCATTCGGTCCTGATGTTCAAGGATATGCGTTCCGAAACCGCCGCCTCCACCGTTAATCAACCTCATTCTAACGAGGTACAGCTCAACGCTAAGGCGTCACGCAAGTTGGCTAGTTGGGGCATTGCCGCAGCGGTTGCGGGCGGCGGCTTGCTGGCCTACGCCTCACCCTATACCGATTTAATGCAGACGGGAGCCGGGCTGATCATCTACGGTCTTGCCGTGTGGCCACTCTTGGAGTGGGCGCGTAAAGCCCGCCCTTGGTTTCCAGTATTTGAATTGTTTATGGCCACGGGACTCGCCTTCTATGCCATTCCCTATCTTAGCGGCCGGGAAGAAATTGCCGCCTTCTCCACCGAAACGCTGTTCAGCACGGCATGGGTATTGATCGCATTTCAGCTTTCCGCCTACATGGTATTCAAGTCCACCCGCGGAAAGCAGTCGAGTTCTCGAACTCTAACCGAAGAGGTTGTCCCGACATCAATCACCCGCAACATTGGGTGGGGTCTTTGGATCAATACGGCCTACATCTACCTCAGCAACTTTACGGATCTAGTGCCGTATAACTTGCAGAGTATTTTCCGCGCCATATTTTTCGGATTAGGCATTGTTTCCGTTTTTATCGCCTGCAGGCAGTGGGGGGAAAAGAAACTCTCCACCAATGGCAAACTAGTGGTGGTTTTCAATCTCCTCCTACAAACCTTTTTACAGGCAGCATCACTCTACCTGATATCGGTAATTGCGATCCACGCCCTATCTTGGATCGCCTATGCCACTTCGAGTCGACGGATTCCATTA
>CAXBOL010000549.1:0-4138 GCA_963977295.1 uncultured Opitutaceae bacterium | reverse complement strand
AACTACTACCACTGGGGACGCCCGTTTGCCCTTTTCTGGTTGTTCTACTTTTTCGCCGGTCTCCATTTTAAATCGCTCTCTGCGATTCTTTTACAACGGGTGGGATTGATTTTGATCACCCTGGCCGGACTCTGCGGCATCGTGGTCTTCCTCTTCATGCTTAAAAACTCGATGGATCCCCACGTCATCGGGTTCCGCCTCGAACGAAACGAATTTGATAAAGCCTACGTGCGGCCGGCGGTGATGCTCATGAACGTCTGCTTCATTTTCGTCTTGGCCGGTGGCATCGCCCGCCACTGGCAACCCCCGACCAACGTGTTCACCACCCTCGGGCCCGCGACGCTTTCGATCTATCTTTGGCATATCATGCTCATCTATGTCTTAATTTGGAGCCACCCCGACGTAATGCAGTCCGTCGGAATCGTTCCCGAACTTTTAGCGATTATTCCCTTCTTCGTTTGCCTCGCCCTCTACGGAGCGGGACGGCTCCCCGCCTTGCTCAGGGCAAAGACTGAGGCTCGAAACTCAAAATTGAGCTAAATTGGCTTAAAAATCCTCAAGACTGACGCGCAAAGCACTTGGATATGGCTGGATCGTCGGCTACTTCTGCCTCGACACGGACTGACCTCGGCTCCCCTCTGCATCCCCCCATTGAACTCATGGAAACGAATTCCGCCGCCAAAGAACCGAAGATCGCGATAACCATCCCCTGCTATCAGGAGGAAAAGACAATCGGTCGCGTTGTATCCGAATTCCGTCAGTTGCTCCCCCAGGCTGAAATTATCGTCTTTGACAACAACTGCACCGATCGCACGGCGGAAGTCGCCCGCGAAGCGGGAGCCAGCGTCGTCCGCGAGCACAAACAAGGTAAGGGGCATGTGGTCGCCTCAATTTTTGAAAATGTGGACGCCGACATCATCGTTATGATCGATGGCGATGGCACGTATGACACCAGTGCAGTCCACGATCTACTGCAGCCCATTCTGGCCGGAGACGCCGATATGACCGTTGCCGCCCGCATGACCAACTACGCGGGTGGGGCGTTTCGAAAATTTCACCTCTTCGGCAACCAAATGGTGTGCGTGATCATCAACCGCATTTTCGAATCGTCGATTTCGGATATTTTTTCCGGTTATCGCGCCTTCACTCGGGAGTGCGCCCAAGCGATCCCGATCACGTCCCGCGGTTTCGACGTCGAAACCGAACTGACCGTGCAGACCCTCTATCGCGGCTTGGTCATCAAAGAAATCAGTGCGCCCTACGGCGAACGCCCCACCGGGAGTTTTTCCAAACTCAACACGATTCCCGACGGGATCAAGGTGCTGCTGCGCCTCTTTCTGCTGCTGCGCGCTTACAAACCGCTGACCTTGTTCGGAGGTCTGGCGCTGGTGCTATCCACCATCGCACTGGTCGCGGGTTTTGTGCCTCTTTTTGAGATCTTGGGAGAGGGCCAGATTACCAACGGCGGTCCCGCCGCACTCTTTTCCTGCTTCACGCTCCTACTCTCTTTTGGCTGCCTCGCATTGGGACTCGTGCTCAGCTCCGTCAATCAGCGACTACTCGAGCTCGAACGAGTCGCGATTAAGCGGATGAAGGCAGTTAACCAAAATAAAACGCGCTGATGGGCACCAAAGATTTCAACATCCTCGATGAATTCATCGCCCGTTGGCGGCTGCGTCAGGTCCGAAGACAGGTCCGCCCCCATGCCCGCGTGCTCGATTTCGGCTGCGGCCACCAGGCGTTCTTTCTTCGTTCCGTTTCCCGCGAAATCAGCCGAGGCGTAGGACTGGATTACGACGCGGAATCCGAAAAAATAGATCCGAACATCGAAATCCTTAACTCCCGCTTCTCCGGCAAACTCGAGTTTCCGGATCAATCGTTCGACCAAGTCTCGATTCTGGCCGTGCTTGAGCATATCCCGGTCGACGAAGTCGATGCGCTTTTCCGTGAGTTTTACCGGGTGCTGACTCCGGGCGGTCAAGTCCTGCTGACCACCCCCACTCCGGCGGCCAAACCGGTGCTGGAATTCATGGCGTTTCGTCTGAAAATCATCTCTCAGCCGGAGATTGCCGACCACAAGCACTACTACTCCCGCGAGGACATCCTCGATGTAGCTCAGCGCAACGAATTCGCCCTCCACTACTTCACTGGATTTCAATTCGGCTTCAACTGCCTGGGAGTCTTGCAAAAACCCGCATGACTACTTCGGTCGCAGCCCTCGACTTACTCTCCTGCGATTGCCGCCATGAACCCGGCAAATCACCGTGTCGGCCTTTCTAATTCACTGCCGCTCGAGTGTCCGTCTCGGGCGACCAAGGTAACTTTGAGTGTGCCGTCATCCTAACCCGAATCGGACCGTGCCCAACTCGTCAAAACCGCCTATCAATTTCCATCTCGATCATCCGGGTGATTGGAATGCGATTCCCCGGCAACTAACGATTCGGGGTTGGGTTTTCTGGGCCGGACACGGCGAAACCCTCGGAGTTCGGGCCCTGATCGACGGTCGGTTCGTTCTCGCAGCCTTGGGATTTCATCGTCCCGACGTGCCGGCAGTTTTCCCCCAAGCTCCCGGCGAGTTCACCGGCTACCAGATTGCCACCCCCGCGCCCCGCGGCAAGTTTACGGTGGAACTACAAATGCGCACAGCCAGCGCCGACTGGCAGACCTTTTTCGCCACATCGGCCCGTTCGTCCCGATGGCGTCGTCCATTTGCACTCGGCGGAGGCTCATCTGCCGACCTCCTCGCGACCCAGTTGTCGTTAATCCCTCAATACGCCGCCCGCCCCATCCGGCCGGAGCAGTTTCCGACCATCCCCGCTGAGTCCACCGCCTTGCCCAAGCTCTGCATCGTGACGCCGAGTTTTAATCAGGGCCAGTGGTTGGAACAGTGCATCCGCAGTGTCACGGCGGGCAGCGAACCCGGAATCAGGCACTTTGTGCAGGATGGCGGCTCCACCGACAACAGCGTCGATGTCCTGGAATCGCACAGTGGTAAACTCCACTCGTGGGTCAGCAAACCGGACGGCGGTCAAGCCGACGCCATCGCCCTCGCCTTCGCCGAAACCTCTGGATCCGACGACGACCTGATGGCATGGATCAACGCCGACGACCACTACCTCCCGGGCACCTTGTCGTTCGTGCGACGATACTTCTTGCGCCATCCAGAAGTCGACGTGCTCTACGGCAATCGAGTCTTAATCGACGACGCAGGCTTGGAGATCGGGCGCTGGCATCTTCCGCCGCACGATGACGAGGTCCTGCGCCTCTACGACTTCGTGCCGCAGGAAACCCTCTTCTGGCGACGCCGCATTTGGCAAAAAGTAGGCGGCGTCGACCCGTCGCTGCAGTTCGCCCTGGACTGGGACTTGCTGCTGCGATTTCAAGCTGCCGGAGCCAACATCGTGCACCTCCCTCGATTCCTCGCCGTCTTCCGCATTCACGCCGGCCAAAAATCGGCCGCGATCATTGGCTCAGTGGGTCAAAAGGAAATTGATCAACTTCGCCAACGCACCTTCGGCCGCGATTTGACGCCCGAGGAGCTGGTGCAAGCTCCAGTCCTTGAGGCTTATCTGCGGCAAAGTGCCCGTCGAGAACTGGCGGCCAAGTTCGGTTGGCGCCCTCACATCAGCGTCTAATTGCCCCAGATTCTACGTTCGCGTTCTTCCACTTGCTTCTGCAAGCATTGCCGCCGGATTTCAGATGGGGATCCTCCGCCGCTGTCCTCCACCTCGCAAAATTTCACATGACCAATTTCCGGGATGTCTGATTCTACTCCTCCTTCGCCTTCGGCCGAAATCGTTGACGACGATGCGCTCGTCACGTCCCTCCGTCGCGAAGTCGTCGCGGGGGAACTCCAGATTTTGGAGCTCAAAGATCGTATGTTGGCCGTGAACACCGATCGGGCCGACGCCGTAGCTTTACTCGGCCAAGCCGAGTTGTTGCTGGAGCAAAAAATCAGTTACATCATCACCCTCGATCAGGCGCTCAACTCCCGCATCCGCGACCTCGAAGCCGAAGCCGATCGCAAGACCGCAGAAATCGATCGCCGCGGCGAGCGAATCGCCGAAGTTGAAGCTCAGGTTCAACGAGAAAATGCCGCCCGAGACTCCATCATCGCGGACCTCAGCCAGCGCCTAGA
>CAXBOL010000548.1:0-4139 GCA_963977295.1 uncultured Opitutaceae bacterium | reverse complement strand
CGGGTAGGATGAAAAACAGCAGCAGTGTGATCGGGCGGTTCGGGTTCATGGCCGCGAACATCATCAGGAGGGCATAAACCCCAGCTGAAGCCCCAATGAGTTGTCCGCCGTGGGTCCAATTTGTTGCCAACCAAAAGAGTCCGCCTAGCAGCACGCCTCCGGCGTAAAGCCACAGGAATTGTTTGCGGCCCAGCACGGGCAGCAGTTCCCGCCCGAGCATGTAGATCAGGAAGAGGTTGAAGACCAGATGCAGGAAGCTGCTCATGCTGTGGAGCAGACTGTAACTTAGGAGGGTCCAAATGAAACCCGACTGGATCGCTTCGGGGGACAGCGACAGGGCATGGTCAAATCCGCGCCCGGCACTGGTGCCCAACCATTTCCACGCGACGTTTTGGATGATAAATCCGGCGATCGTCACGCAGATGAGCCACGTCGTGATCGAAGTGGTCTGGCGCGCGTAGTCGTCACGCATGTAGGACCGGTCTGAAAGCATCGGAGGAAACTAGGTGGAGTTTGGTGGCCTGACAAGTTTGCTCCCGCAATAATTGGCCATCTTTGAGTCGGGAACGAACAGCGAGGCCGAATTTGGTCTTTTTTGGGCCGAGGTCACGGCCCCGCTTGACAGCGGTGGGGGAATCCATTTTGTGCCGGAACCTATGGCAGACAAATCCGATCAATGGGAAGAGAACGTAAAAGGTAAGTTCTATGTCGATCAGCAGTGTATTGACTGCGATCTCTGTCGTGAGACAGCTCCCGACTTCTTTACGCGCCACGATGATGGAGGTTACTCCTTCGTCCACAAGCAGCCTACCACCGAGGACGACATCGCCCTTTGTATGGAAGCTCTCGAAGGTTGCCCGGTTGAGGCGATCGGCGACGATGGCGACGCGTAAGAAACGCATCCCGTATTTCTAATCAAAACCCCGAGGCGGCTTGCTTCGGGGTTTTTTGTGCCGTGCGATGCTTGTTAATCAAAATCAGAACTATGGCTAACAATGGCTTGAATCCAGTCTGATTGCCACTAGGTCGATGGGTGTGAATAGACGTTTTTGGTGGTTTAATCGAGTGCAGTTCGGTCTCGGCTGGGGCTTCTTTAGCTTGGGTTCGGTGGGGGCGCAGACGCTGACAGACACGGAAGCGGTTGAGATGTCGCCGTTGACGGTGTTGTCGCCCCGCATTGCCAATCAGGAGGCGATCGCGACGGTATCCACTCCGATTTCGGGTCTGCGTTATGAGCCGGAAGTGGATTTGCAGATGCGAAACTTTGCGGAAGGCCAAGCCGATGTGGCGATTCGCGGTGGCACCTTCGCCAACACCAGTTTTGTGCTGGCAGGACTGCCGCTCTACGACCCGCAAACCGGGCATTATTACTCTGAAATTCCAGTGGCGCCGGGGATGTTGACTACGCCGCAGATTGCGGTGGGCGCTGAATTAGCCAGCGGCGGCGGTTGGAACGGCACGGCGGGTGCGGTGGCTTACGGGTGGAGGCCGGTGCGATCAGGGGGCGAAATCGGAATTGGGTTCGGCGAGTGGAACACCCGGCGCGGCGATTTACTCACTGGAGTCCGGCTCAACGAAGACTGGGCGGCTGATGTGGGGATTTCCTATTCGGAATCAGACGGACCTTTCGCCGACGCGGACCACCAGATGATGCGCTACAGTGGGCGGTTGCAGCGGAGAGCTGAAGGCACGGCAACGGATCTTGTGGTGGGTTACCAAGGCAAGTTTTTCGGATGGCCGAACCTTTACACGCCGTTCAACTCGCCGGAAACTGAGGATATTCAAACGCTGCTCGTCGCGGGAACGCATCGTCAGGATATCGGGAGCGACGGCAGTTTCTTAGAGCTCGGGGCCTATTGGCGGAAGAATGACGATGATTATGCCTTTAATCGCTACGCCCCCGTGGGTCCGGTGCGTCCGTTTAATCATACGACCCACGTGACCGCGGCAGGAGGTCGTGGGCACGTAGTCTTGAACGACGCGGATGCGTTGGACGTCAGATTCTGGGTCCTGGCGGATGAACTGCGTTCTACGGCGCTGACATTTGGCAATTTTTACAGCCGCACGCACCTGACCGGCGGCGTCTACTACCACCACGTGGGCACGGGGACAGCGGGAGGCACGTTCGATCTGCGGGGAGGACTCGGTTACGATAGCTCGAATCGAGGCGACGATGCGTTGACTCCGATGATCGAACTCGCGTGGGAACCTGAGGCGACGATAGGGAGACGCTTCGCGGTGAGTTACAGCTCGGCGTCACAAGCTCCCAGCTACACCGCGGTGGCAGGCAACCCGGACGGTGGACTCTTTCGGGGTAATTCGAATCTCGATCGTGCGGTAGGTCGCACCGCGGAGATTAAAGCCAGTTTTGACCTCGTGGGTTGGACCGGTTCGGTCGGCGCATTTTATCGCTGGGATGACGATCTGGTGGATTGGACTTTTCGTTCCGATTTTTGGGCCCGGTCCGCTGCCGCGGTGGATTTGGAGACCTCGGGAATTGAGTTGTTGGCGAGCCGAGGGGGAGCGCACTGGGATGTGGTGCTCGGCTACACTTGGTTGGAGAAATCGGCCGACTACCACGGCGCAGCAGTCGCTGGCAGTTTTTACGCGCTCAATTTTCCGGATCATCGCCTCACGGCTGCGATGGTTTGGCGTCCAACCGATGCGATCGATGTGCGACTGGACAACGAGTTTCGGCTGCAGGAACCCAACTCGTTGCGCCGCAATACCACGGATGAAGCATGGTTGAGCACTCTAGGCATCTATTGGCGTCCCTCTTGGGCGAAGATTTTTCAGCTCTCGTTGCAAATCGATAACCTTTGGAATTCCGATTTTGAGGAACTTCCGGCGGTGCCAGCTGCGCCTAGAATGGTGGCGATCGGAGCTCGTTGGCATTGGTAGAGCGGGCGATTACTTTCCGGTAGGCTCGGCGAGCGGCTTGCGCCTCTCGTGGGAATGGATTGGGTATGAGGCAACATGTCCGACAACCCATTCCTATCTCCTGAGTTCGAAGTTCGATGGTCACAGCACACCGCTGACAAAATTGTGCCGGCCATTCGGCAAGCTTTGGCCGATGCGCAAGAGGCGATCGATGTGATCACGCGAGTGCCACTTGACGAGGTGACCTATAAGAACACGTTTACGGCGCTGGAGCAGTCGACGGAGAAACTCAATCTGGCGTGGAGCAAAGTCACCCACTTGCAGAGCGTCGCGGATGCGCCGGAATTGCGTGAAGCCCACAACGCAGTGTTGGCGGAAGTGTCGGGCTTCTTCGCCCGTATCCCCTTGAATCCTGAGTTGTGGACCCGACTGCGGGCCTTTGCCGAATCTGATGCCGGTCGGGCGATGACAGGAATTCATCGACGTTTTATCGACGAAACTGTCGCCGATTTCAAAGAAGCGGGAGCTGATTTGTCCGACGAGAAGCGGAAGCGCTTGGAGGAGATTCAAGGTGAACTTGCCCAACTTACCCAGAAGTATTCTGAGCACGTGTTGGATGCCACCAATGGCTGGGAAGTTGTCGTTCGAGACGAGTCGCGTTTAGCGGGGATCCCGGCCCAGGCGCGTGACACGGCGAAACGGAATGCGGTCGCCAAGGGATTAAGTTCGGCGGAGAGTCCAGCATGGCGTTTCACCCTGCATCAGCCGTCGCAGGAACCGGTGATGGTTTACGCGGAAGACGAGTCCCTGCGTCGTGAAATGTGGGAGGCGGCGACCCAAGTTGGCGCGTCTGGAGCACATGATAATCGTCCGCTGGTGCCGAGGATTCTGGCGCTGCGGCAAGAAGAATCCTCCCTGTTAGGACATGCGCATTTTGCCGATAAAGTCTTGAAGCGACGCATGGCGGGTTCGGGCCAACGAGCGTTGGATTTTGTGACGGATTTGCAGGTCAAGGCCGCCGAAGCATTCAAGACGGAGTGCGACGAACTGGAACAATTCAAGGCTCGTCAGACCGGCGGGCAAATCGGGCCGTTAAAAGCGTGGGAAGTATCATACTGGTCAGAGAAGCCGCGCCTAGAGCGCTACGATTTTGACGAAGAAATCTTACGGCCGTATTTCCCCATGAACCGGGTGATCTCGGGTTTATTTGATCTCGCCGGACGCGTGTTCGGTTTGAAGATAGTCGAACGCGAAGCGGG
>CAXBOL010000547.1:0-4145 GCA_963977295.1 uncultured Opitutaceae bacterium | reverse complement strand
CGGTGCAGGGGCGTTGGATGCGACGCGGTCACGCCTGTTGTTCGACATCGGGGCAGATTACGTGGGGCCGGCGGAATTTGACTGCGACTACACGGTGATGACCCGGTTCTTGAGCTCGGACATCGTGAGCACGCCGTTTCTCAATTATACGCCCGGACTCCGCACGTCACTTACGACGGGCGAAGCGCTGGCGATGATTCGCGAACCCTATTTTAGCCGCACTTACGCGCATTTTTCCAGCCACGCGAATACCCCCTACCGCTTGGAGAATTCCCCGTATCCTGCCGTGGTTCGGCGGGGGAATATCGTCTTCTTCGCGCATCCCCTGGACCAGTTGTATTACGCTCACGGCGTGCGCCTGCATCGGGAGTTGTTTAAGGCCGTGCTGAACGAACTTAATCCGGAGCCCGTGTTGGCGGTGCGAGGACTGCCCAGCAGTGGGCGGGTAAGTTTCCTCCAGCAAAACGCGCAACGACGCTACGTGGCGCACTTGCTTTACAGTCCCGCGTTGCAACGGGGAGACGTGAAAGTGATCGAAGACTTTCCTCCGATTCCGGGAGTGGTGATCGAGGTGCGTGTGCCTGAAACGGTGAAGGCCGTGCGGGCGATTCCGTCGGGGGAAGCCTTGGCTTTTACGCCGCACGACGGAGCGATCGAGGTTCAGGTGCCGACCTTCACCATGCATACGGCAATTGTTTTGGATTATTGAAACGCGCTTTAACGCAAAGACGGTAAGCCGGTAAGCACGCAAAGGTAGGGATTGAGCTGCTGAGGGTGCGGCCGTGGAACCACGGACGGCCCAGCGGTCCGTCCCTACCTTTTAGCGTCCAAATCGTTCAAGACACAGGGACGACTCCCCGCTGGGCACATTCTCTTGGTTTTATGGCATAAAAAACCCCGGCCGGTTTTCGGTCAGGGTTGTAGCGATCCACGCTTGGCGGCGGTCGATGGAAAGTTGGCTTAGTTTTCCTTTTTCTTCTTACCGGCGCCGGCTCCGCCCCCGTTGGCGGCTCTCATTTTGGCTTTGTCGTCGTCGCTCATGCTGGCGCGTTCTTCTTTGCTGAGCTTGCCATCTTTGTCGGCGTCATACTTGGCCATCATTTCTTTGCGCATGGCCTTCACCTCGGGGCTCGGCTCATCCTTTTTGGGCGCGTCGGCCGCGTTGAGGGAGAACGAGGCAAGGCAACCAAGAACGAGCAGGGAGCTGATTAGTTTTTTCATTTTTTAGGGTGTTGACCGCCCGATGAATAGGGGCGGATTCCGTCAGAGACGGAGCGGCGGGGGCCACGGTTACCGAGGGAGGCTGAAAAAAGCTTTAATGCCCGCTGCCTAGTCAATTCAGACTATTTTCAACGCAAAGTCCCAGAGCCGGTAGGGACGCAAAGCTGAGCGACTCATCGGTTGTCGGCATAAGACCGCGAGCTAATTGACTGATGGGGCGTTGGGTCCGCCGCGCCTACTTAGAGCGCAGGGAAATTGTGGTCCAGTCGATGGCTTGGAGGGGATTGCCCTGCCAGCCTTGAACCGAGGGATGCACGAGTTGGTTGCGAGTGCTGATGAACAGGGGTGCCCAAGGTGCCTCGGCGTTGATGAGGCGTTCGCACTCCAGAATCGCCGCGCGACGTTCCTCCTCGTTGGTCGCTTGATTAATCGCGTCGAAGGAGGCGTCGTAGGCCGGGCTCACCCAATACGCGTCGTTGTTGGGATTGTGGGATACCGCGAGCGCCAGCGTGTCGATGGGGTCATTCACGCCCAGATTCCAGTTGGAGGTCGTGAAGATGTGGGACCGATTGCGGAGATGATCCAACCAGACTTTGAATTCCGTGGGAGCGATCCGGATGTCGATACCGAGGCCCACTTTCCACATTTCTTGCAAGGCCTGTCCCAAGTTGAGGGTGGCTTCGTCTTTGCTGCTGAGCAGCAACTCGAGGTGAGGGAATTTGACTCCGTCGGGGTAACCGGCTTCGGCCAAAAGTTGGCGGGCGACGGGCACGTCGTAGTGGGCCAATGAAGGCAAGTCATAGCCTCCGGCAGTCGGAGGCGTGAAGGTGTAAGCGGGGACGCCCTGACCCTTCATCACGGATGACATGAGTCGCTCGCGATCAATGGTGAGCGAGAACGCGCGTCGCACTCGGGCATCGTTGAACGGGGGTTGGGTGGTGTTGAAGGAGATGAAGTTGGACGCCAGAATAGGAGTCGAGTGCAAGACGCCGTCGTGCTTTTCGAGATAAACGCTGAGTTTGCTCGTCGGGATTTGATTGGTGACGTGGATCTGGCCGGCCCGAAAAGCCCGCTCCTCCGTGCCGGGGTCCTCGATCGGGTAAAAATGAACTTCGTGGAGGGAAATCGCGTTTGCATTCCAGTAATGCGGATTTTTCGCGGCGGTGACGACGACGTTGGGCTTCCAAGTGGTCAGCGTGAACGGGCCGTTGCTGACAAAGTTGCCCGGCAGCGTCCACCTCCCGCCGCGTTGGGTGCGGCCTTCGAATTCATCCAGCATCGGACCGTAGAGCGGGACGAGGTGGGAGTCGGTCAGTAGCGACAGGAAGTAGGGGGCACGGAAGCGGAAGTGGATGACCACGGTGTGGGCATCAGGTGCGAAAACTCCGATGGAGGAAGGATCAGTGTTGCGGCCCTCGGCGTAGTCTTGGGCGCCGACAATGGGGAAGGCGATGTTCACGCCCTCGGCGGCGAGCAGCGGAGTGAGGAAGCGTTGCAGGCCGGCCACGTAGTCGTCGGCCACCAGCGGAGTGCCATTGGACCATTTGGCGTCCTCGCGCAGATGGAAGGTGTAGATCAACCCGTCCGGGGAAATGTCCCAACTCTTTGCCAAGCCGGGTTTGATGGTGGCGCCGTCGTTGGCCAAATTGACGAGGCCTTCGTTGAGGGCACTGCCAATGCGACTTACGGCGGCACTGACGTTGGTGTGCGGGTCGAGGTCGGGCGGATCGACGCTGTTGCCGAGGTGGAGCGTCTGCGTGCGATTGCCGACCTCGACGGCGGTCTCGCGCGGGGCGCAGCCGCTGCCCGCGCCCAAGCAGATGACAAGGGCGAGGACGATGCGGCGCGTAGTCACAGGTTAGGCGGCGTTGAAGGCGTCGACCTTGGCGCGGATGGCGGCGGTGTGTTCGGGGGTGCTGCCGCAGCACGAACCGATGATACTGGCTCCAGCCTCGATCACCTCGGGGACCTTGGCGGCGGTTTCTTCCGGCGGTTGTTTGTAGACTGCCTTCATGTTTTCCAGCACGGGGAGACCGGCGTTGGGCTGCACCATGACGGGTAAGTCGCAGGATTCTCTATACAACGCGGCCACCATGGCAGCGCCGTGCATATCCATGCCGGTGCCGCAGTTGAGGGCGATGATGTGGGCACCCTTTTCTTCCGCAAATTCGGCGGCGTCCTCGGGGGATACGCCCATCATGGTTTTGTAGAATGTGCCGTCCATCGACAGGTCGTAGGCAAGCGAGGCGATGATGCAGGGGGCCCCGGCCGCTTTGGCGCCCTCGATGCCGGCGCCGATCTCTTCGAGGCCGGTTTGGGTTTCAATGATGATGGCATCGACTCCGGCTTCAACGAGGGCTTTGGCCTGTTCGGTGATCGCGGCCACGGCGTCGTCGTAGGGCAGGTCGCCGTAGGGCTCGAGGATGGCGCCGAGGGGGCCAATGTCACCCAGCACGTAGCCGGGTTTGCCGCCGAAGGCTTCGCGGGCGATGCGCACGGCGGCGGCATTGATCGCGGCGACCTCATCGGCGACGCCGTGGCGTTTGAGCATGAGTCGCGAGCCCCCAAACGTGTTGGTGATGATGCAATTTGCCCCGGCGTCGACGTAGCGCTTCTGAATGGCGAGCACGCGCTCGGGGTGGGTGAGATTCCAGGCTTCGCCGCTACCGCCTTGTTCAAGGCCGGCGAGCATGAGTTGTGTGCCCATCGCTCCGTCGCAAACAAGGCGACGAGTGGCTATGGCTTCAAGAAGGGTGGGTTGAGTCATGGTGGAGATGAAATAAGAGCGACTGGAGTCGCTTTGGAAGGTGATCAACGTATTTGGATTTGGCCAACGTTTCTCTCGTTCTTTTCGGCGGCTGGGTTTAGGGTGTCTTGGAAATAAAAGGCTCCAGCGTGAGTGTGAAATGAGGCTCGCGCGAGGC
>CAXBOL010000546.1:0-4145 GCA_963977295.1 uncultured Opitutaceae bacterium | reverse complement strand
CATACCCTATGATACACGTGATACCTGCCGTGGGTTGCACGACCGGCCGAGTTTTCCTCAATTAGTCTTAAAGCTTAACCCCCGCATCAGCGGCTTCGGCTGCCCATTCGACTAGTCGGTCCCCAAGTAAACGTGTTTGTAGGGATGGATGTCGATCAAGTTGCCATACCACCCTTTGAGATTGGGGACCTGTAACTGGGAATTGACGTAGAAATAGATCGGCGCGATGGGCGATTCATCCATAAGAATTTTTTCAGCTTGGCGGTAGAGCGCGAAACGCTCCGTGGGATCGATTTTGTAGCGCGCTTCGTCGACGAGGCGATCGTAGTCAGCATTGGCCCAACCGGTCTGATTATTGCCGCTATTCGAGAGCATGAGCTCGAGGAAAGTTGAGGCGTCGACGTAGTCACCGATCCACGCCATGCGGGCGATGGTGTAATTACCCTCGCGCATGGAGTCGGACTGAACCTTGGATTCCTGATTGTAGAGACCGATGTCGACTCCGAGATTGGTGCGCCACATCTGTTGAATGGCCTCGGCAATGCGGCGGTGACCATCGTTGGTGTTGAAGAGAATCTCGAGCTTAGGGAATCCTTGGCCACCGGGGAATCCGGCGTCAGCGAGGAGTCGTTGGGCCTCCGCGATGTCGCCGCTCAGCAAATCGCCAGCGGTGTAGCCTCCGGTTTGAGGGGGCGTGAGGTTGCGAGCGGGGAGTTGGCCTCCGAGGGTGACTTTGGATACGAGTTGTTCGCGATCGATGGCGAGGGAGAGGGCGCGGCGAACGCGGATGTCGTCGAGGGGCGGTTTCTTGGTGTTGAAACGGTAAAAATAAGTGGCGAGTTGAGTTTCTTGGGAGAGAAATGGCCGGAGTGCTGGGTCGTTTTTGTAAACGGCGATCTTGTCGATAGGGATACCGGTGGTCACGTGCAGTTGGCCGGAGCGGAAGGCTGCCTCTTCCGAAGAGG
Organism: uncultured Opitutaceae bacterium; assembly: GCA_963977295.1. GTDB lineage: Bacteria > Verrucomicrobiota > Verrucomicrobiia > Opitutales > Opitutaceae > Actomonas. The sequence goes on along the minus strand of CAXBOL010000546.1, from coordinate 3,180 downwards.
AGCTTTCGATGGGGTAGAAGTTGATCCCGTTGAGCCGCACGACCTCGGCATCCCAATAGGTGGGGGATTTGGTCACCCGAATGACCTGATTAGGCTTCCATTCGCTAAGGACGAAGGGGCCGTTGCCGACGAGATTACCTGGGCGGGTCCAGCGGGTTCCACGTTGATCCATGCGACCGTGAGCTTCGATGGTGCCTTGGTGCACGGGATACCAGGATGCGTGGGCGATGAGATCAGGAAAATAGGGAACGGGGTAGGCGAGCGAGAATCGGATGGTGTAGTCGTCCATGACCTTCACTCCCACCGTGGAGAAGTCGGTTGATTTGCCGCCGACGTAGTCTTCGGCGCCGGTGAGGCAAAACAGCATGTAGGCGTATTCGGACGCCAGCGCGGGCGAGAGCATCCGGCGATAGGCGTAGTCGAAATCGTGGGCGGTGACCGGATCGCCGTTGGACCACTTGGCATTGTCGCGGAGGTAAAACGTCCAAGTCTTGGCATCGGGGGTGGAGTCCCAGTGGGTGGCGACTCCGGGGATGGGGTGGCTGTCTTTCGGGTCGTATTGGGTGAGGCCTTCGAACAACGCCAGGACAATGTTGAAGTCCTGCAGACTGTTGATGATTTGCGGATCGAGATCGGTGGGCTCCGAGAGATTACCGAATTGCAGGGTCTGGGTTCGGTTGCCCTCGGCGACGGCGGTTTCACGACTGCCGCAGCCGGTGAGGTGAAAGCCGACGGCCAGCGCAGCCAACGCAAGAGGGAGAATGGAACGTAATCGCATGGCGCAAGGGAACTGGACTGCGCGGGAGCGCAAAGGAAAAAATGGGTTTGGTCGGACGATCGTTGGTCGGGGGAGGTAGGACTGCAGGGGGCAATGCGGTTCAACCGCGAAGGGACACGAATACACACGAAACTAAATCATTCCGAATTAGGGTGGGTCGGAATTCACCGAACAGGGGCGTGCAACGAGTCTGCGGTTCGCGGCAGAACCTTTTCTTTCACTTTTACTGCTACTGAAATCGATCCAATCGGGCGAGGATTCGATCCGTAACACTTTGAGCAGACTACTCGTCGCCGGCGGGTTGTTTGGTCTGTAGCTCTTGGAGTCGGGCTTGGATCACGCTGATTTTGCCGAGGAGTTCCTCTTCCTTCTTTTTGCGTTCGGAACTGTTGACGATGCTCATCTGGGAGGCGTCTTTAATGACATTGGCGGGGAGCGTGAGGATGCGGGTGAGAATGCCTTTGTCTTGGAAGGATGACAGGTAGAGCGCAGCCAGCTCTTGCGAGAGCCCGAGGGAGTCGCGGGCGATGGCCTGAGATTCCGCGAGGTTGTTATTCAACGATTGATTCTTGGCCAACTCTGATGTGAGCACGATGGAAAGCTGGTTGCTGATCTCCTCGGAGATTTTGGCGAGGGTTTCGCGGGTGACATTTTGATCGGTGGAGATTTTGGCCAATAGCGGCTGGATACGCTCGGTCAGGCTGGCGGAAACTCTATCAATCTGGGCGTTTTCTTGGGCGGCAGCTTCGGCGGGAGAAGCGGGCATGGGATTGTAGGGCTGAATCTGTTGGGCGATGGCGGTGGCGAGTTCGTTGATTCGCGCGGCGTTTACGGTGGCGAGTTCCTCGTCAGTCATGAACATATCGGAGGCTTTCTGTTTGATGGCATCCTTCAGCAGCGTGTTGACGGCATCGATCTGGCGATTGGTTTCTTCGGCCGATGCCCGCAGCTCGGCGTTGGTTTGGGCGCGAAGTTCGGAAAGTTTGATGTCCTGTTGGGCATTCATCTCCGCCACGGTTTGCGTGTGCAGCCAATAGGCGAGGCCGCTGATGACGAGCAGCGTGAGGATGACTGCGGGGAGCTGTTCCTTAAATTTTTGCCACATAATACCGCGAAGACTGGGGGGCGGGGAGCCCGAATGCAATATCGACGAAAGGGATGTGTTTGCATTTGAAACGCTGGGCTAGGTGCACCCAGTTTGGCCCGACATGAGTTTAAATCGAAGCGAGCAACTGGTATGTGATTACGTGGAAGCCAATCCAGAGGAACGCTCATATTGGTATGATAAAGTCCGTGATGCGGCGCGGATGGAGCGGGACGATCACGAGGCCGCGGCACGATTGACGGAGGCACTGTGGGCGTATTACGAAGAGCGCTCCGCAGTCGTTGAGCCGTTTAAAAGCTTGGTGGCGAGGGAAGGATTGCGGCGAACCAGCATGCGAAATTTGGCGGAATATTGGCTCCGTCTTTGGGTTGCTCCTCGTCCGAAGAAAAAGACCAAAATGGCTGAGCGCCCGTAAGTCTCGAAGCATCCGGAGATTGCAAATATTTCGCCTTTATTCGGATTCGTGGATTTACAAACCGGGGAGTTATTCACAGGTTATTCCCACCACATGGCAAAACCGAGCGGGGCAAAGGCCCAAAAAAACAAGCGCACGGAAACAACGAGGGTAATTACCAAAACCTTCGTCTTGGACACAAACGTCCTCCTTCACGACCCTCAGTCGATCTTCAAGTTTGAAGAGCACAACTTGGCCATCCCGGTCGAGGTGTTGGAAGAGTTGGACGCCATCAAGTCCGAGCAATCCACCGAGCGTGGTCGCAATGCACGTCGAGTTCACCGGATCTTGCAGGAACTCCTGCCGGATTCGCGTAGTATGTTGGAGGGGGTGCGCCTCTCGACTGGAGGCACGCTCTCGGTCATCATCAATCGATATTTTGAAACGGGGGACCTCTCGTCGCCGGCAATGCAGCGGTTTCAGGCGGTGCTGCAGGACCCGCGAAAAAAGGACAACCGGATCATCGCCTGCGCGCTGTTTGTGCAGGAGCAGTATACGCCGCCGACCATTCTCGTGACCAAGGACGTCAACGTGCAGTTGAAGGCTCGTGCGGTGGGGTTGGAGTCGGAGGATTACCTCAACGACAAAGTGCCGGAAGTGGACGACGAGATGAGTTACCGGGAAGTGCCTGTAACCATTTACGAATTACAAAGGTTTTGTTCCGAGGGGCATTTGGAAATTGGGCTCACCATGGAAGGACAACCCGACCTGGTGCTGAATGAATACGTCTTGTTGCGATCGGACGAAGCCAAGACGATGCCAGCACGTTACATGGGTAACGGTATCGTGCGACGTTTGCGGATACCGGAGTTCGTCAAAGCACCCGGTGGAATCCCGATTCGG
>CAXBOL010000545.1:0-4151 GCA_963977295.1 uncultured Opitutaceae bacterium | reverse complement strand
CTGTAGACGCTCCACGTGGGCGGCCTTGGCGGTTTCATCGGTTGAGTCCAGATAGCCATACACGGTGGCGCACCACGTGCAGACGTTCCGCAGGGCGACGGCCCAGTGCAGGTAGGCGCGGATGCGATCGTGCAGGTCGCGGAAGACGATGCAGGCGGGGTCCCGGGAGGGCAGTTGATCGAGAATCGATTGGAGTTTTGCGATAAGGGCGCGAACCCGGGGGAGGAGTTCACGGTCCATATCGTGGCCCATCTTGTCGCCTTGCTCGCGGTTGATGAGATCGAAGAGCACATCCTTGCCAAGGTCGTTAAGGCTGGGGTTGTTGTGCTGGAAGCAACCGTGCTTCTCGTAGTAGCGGCGATCTGCCTTGGGGATGGCTTCGATGTCGGGGACAAAGGGACGGTCCCAGGTGCGTTGCCAGCTGAAGGCAGCGGAGTAGAGGCCGACGGTCGGTTGCCAAATGAGGGCGTCTTCGAATTCGCGCCAGGCGGCATCCAGAGTGGGCCCGTGTTGGGGCCCAACCAGGGAGGTCGCGTAAGCGAGGAGGATGTCATCGATTGATTCATCCCCCATGAATTGGGCAGCGCGGATAGCGACGGGATTGGGCCAGTAGGGAGTCGCAGCGGGATGCACGAGTCCGCCAAAGCAGCTGGAACGATGCGCTCCGATGGCTTGCAGGGCCTTCATTTTTTGGTGGATGAGACGCGGGAACGGCAGGCCGAGCACGGGGTCATGATTCATCAAACCGGATCCGGAGTAGTTGAAAACCGGGTCGATGTTGTCGGCCTGGGCGGCGGCGAGGGCCGGGGCTTCGGCATCGTCCATCCACGTGTGGAAGAGGCTACCCGCCACGCCCATATTCTCAGAGTATTTGGGGTGTTGATACGGAAGCGAGTAGCCGCGCACGAGCATGGAGGGCGCTTCGAAAGTAAGGTGACCACCCAAGCCGGCTTTGATGTGATCGTGTTCCATCTTGAAGGGCTCAAGGCGGAGGATGACGTCGAAATCGGGGTTGGTTTTGGCGGCGGCAGTCTGGAGATTGTCGAGGTAGGACACCACGCTTTTGCCCGCGGTGGCGGCGATCTTGTCGTGGTTGCGCCATTCGCGAATCATGTAGGGACCACCATTGCGGCCAACGTAGAGGGAGGCGGTGTGTTCGAAGCCAGCGCCGCTGTCGTTGGACCAGATGTTGAGGTAGGAGAGTTCAGGCGAGGCGTTCATCAGCCGCTCCATGCACTCGGCATAGTGGCGCTGGGTGATGGGGTGGTCTTGAGCGAGGCAATAGCGAGGGAGGCGGGAGCGGAACGGGTGGTCGACCCGGGCGCCTCGCAGGGTGGGGTATTTGGTGAAGAACTTTTCCGGGAGATTGCGCGGCTCAAACATCAGCAATCCCGGTTTAAGCCCATACTTTTGGGCGAGCCGGGAGAGGTGTTTGAGCCGGTTGAGGTTGGCCTCAAGGTAGTGCTCGGGCCAAAGGTCTTGGGTGAGCTCGGTGCTCACAAAGTGATTGAAGCCGGCGCAGTAGGTGTAGAACTGCGGGTAATATTCGGCCTGCACCGATTCCTCGTAGGGCAAATGGGCCTGCAGGCTGTTGACTTCACAGTGAGTGAAGCCGGTTTCGGCGAGGGTGCGGATGTAGGTTTCGTCGTCGAACGCTTGGACCGAGCGCCAGTATTGGGTAAGGCAGGCGTCGAAGAGAGGACGATGAAAGTCGAACGTGGCCGGGAGCATTACGCCGTCGGCGAGTTTGGCGCGTAGTGCAGGCGTGAGGCCCTGAGCAAGCAGCCGAATGGCGGTGAAGAGGAAAGAACCGTGGGTGGCGATGAGCTCACCGGTGTTTTCGGGAGTGAGGCGGAGCCAAATCCAGTTTTCCTTGGCGCTGGATTTGGCGGCATCAGGAACGGGGAGCCAGTCGTGTGAACTGATCGTGAGGTTGAAACCTGCACCCGGCTGACCGGAGGGGGTTACGGTCGGAGGCGCGGCCGGGTTGAGCTGGGCGGCGAGGAGTGAAGCGGCTTGTTTTTCCGCTGGTGACGCGGAGAGGGGGATGGAGAGCGTGAGGGCGTGCGACATGGGGAGAGATTAAATTTTGGTTTTCGGAATACGGATCTTAAATCGGGGAAGGGCGTCCGGGGTTGGGTTTGACCGGGAAACACAGGTAGGACACGAAACCTATCACACCTTCTTGGGGTTCGTAAGTCACTGAGCCGTCAGCCTGAAAGTCGGGGTATAAAACCCCTCCCAGCTGATGGGGCTGGTGGCTTGATCGAGATCGAAGAGGTGGACGGGAAGAAAGGAGGTTAGTGGAGGGAGAGCAGGAGGACGGATTTGGCGGGGAGGGTCAGGATGATTGATTGGTCGGGGGCGAGGTGGGCACCGGTGAACGGAACCGGCACGACGAGGTCGGGGTGATCAAATGTGTTGAGGGTATCGATCGTGGGGGCGGTGAGGATTTGACCGGAAATAGGACCAAAAGCGGGCGCACCGGAAAGTTGAAGCGTGAGAGGGTAATCCGTGTGCGGATCAAAATTGATGAGCGACAGATGGGTGTGGCCCTGGTGGTCGCGAGATGCCGAGGCGTCGATGGCGGGGAGCGCCTGGTCTTTGAGTCGGTATTCAGGAACGGAAGACAGCGTAACTGGCAGCTGGGTGGCACCTTGGTGGACTTGGAAAAGTTTAAAAAGATGGAAGGTGGGCGTGCGCAGCATGCGAGGGCCGTCGGTGAGGATCATGGCCTGCAGGACGTTTACCGTTTGGGCGATGTTGGCCATGCGCACCCGACTGGCGTGGCGATGGAAAATATGAAAATGCTGAGCCGCGACCAGGGCGTCGCGAAGGGTGTTTTGTTGGTAGAGGAACCGAGGATGCGTGCCGGGCTCCACGTCATACCATGTGCCCCACTCGTCGATGATCAGGCCGACGCGTTGGTCGGGATCGAAGCGGTCCATGATCTCGCGGTGGCGGGTGATGATGCCATCCATGCGCGCAGCCCGTTTAATCGTGGCGAACCACTGGTCTTCGCCGAAGTTGGTCGCAGGGCCTTTTACTTTCCAGTTGCTGGTGGGAAGCGTGTAGTAATGGAGGGAGAGGCCTTCGAAGTGCTCGCCGGCGCGCTCCATGAGCACCTCGGTCCAGCGGTAGTCTTCCTCGTTGGCGCCGCAGGCGATGCGGTAGATCGGGCGATCGGGACGAAGGTTGCGCACAAAGGTTTGGTAGCGGCGGTATTCGTCGGCGTAATATTCGGGAAGCATGTTGCCGCCGCAGGCCCAGTTCTCGTTGCCAACGCCGAAGTAACGAATGCGCCAAGGTTCGGAGCGACCATTGGCCTGGCGGAGGCGCACGAGAGACGTGTCTGCTTCGCTGGTTAGGTATTCGATCCAGTCGGACATTTCGCGGACGGTGCCACTGCCGACGTTGCCGGCGATGTAGGCATCGCAGCCGAGGAGTTCCACCAGGTCCATGAATTCGTGGGTGCCAAAGTGGTTGGATTCGACCACGCCGCCCCAAGTTGGGTTCAAGGTGGCGGGTCGTTGGTCGCGTGGGCCAATCCCATCGCGCCAATGATAGTCGTCAGCGAAACACCCGCCCGGCCAGCGGAGGACGGGGATGGAGAGTTCGCGCAGGGCTGCCAGCACGTCGTTGCGAATGCCGCGGGTATTCGGAATGGGGGAGTTGGGACCAACCCAGATCCCTTCATAGATACAACGGCCCAAGTGTTCGGCGAAGTGGCCGTAGAGCTCGCGAGGAATGCGACCGACGGGGGCGTCGGTGGCGATGGAAAGTTGGATATCGGAGGGGGCGCTCACGAGCAGGGCGGGGGCTTACGACGTTTGAGTCTGGCTGATCTTATTTTGGAGCCACTGGCGGAAAGACTTTTGGAAGGTATTGGCGAGCGTGTCGCCGGGGGCGACGAGGACGCCCCACCCGCCACGGGTGGGATTAAGCGGGATCTCGGCAGGGATTTGGAGTTCACACATGTCGCGATCTTCCTCGAGCACCTTGATGGCGAAATCAATTTGGGAGTCGGGGGTGGGACCGTTAAACTGAGGGGAAATTGCGAGGGACCAAAACACGGTGCAGGATTCGCGCGTGTTGGGAGATGGAATGTGCACGAGCACCCGCTCGTCGCCATCGGTGAAGGTTTGGCGAAT
>CAXBOL010000544.1:0-4156 GCA_963977295.1 uncultured Opitutaceae bacterium | reverse complement strand
AGCCGGTCAGGCGCCGCCCCTTCCAAAGCCAGCCCGAGAGCTTCCGTTTGCGTCTTCACGGTGCGGGCATTAAGATGAGTGTAGCCGAATGTCGTTTGCCAACCCTTGGTCAGGTTGAGAAAGAGCTCCACATCGTAACCGTCACTGCGATCATCTGAGATCTCAGTGGTATTGGAGAAAGTAACGGGGTTGTAATCGCTCCGCACGACATTGACTTTGTCGATAAGGAACCAGGAAACCGAGCCCGATAATTTACCATCCCACAGACCGTCTAACTTCGCCCCCAACTCAATGGCATCAGACTCTTCCGCCGGATAGTAATCGTTGGTGTTGCTATCGAAGCCGTTCGGGTCGAACGACGTCGCCTGATTGCCAAACAGCACCAACTGGTCGCTCACCGCGTAATTCACCCCAATCTGGTGACTGACATCGCGCGACGTGCGCTTGGTGCCTCCCGAGCCGTCCAACTGGTAGCCGTAACCGGTGATCTCGATGCTCCGAATGCCAGCCAGGACGCGCAGTCTTTCATCGAGCATCGTGAAACTATCGCTTAAATATGCCGTGGTGACTTCCTCATAGGAGTCTCCATTCTGATTGGCCCGAAACCCGCCAGCCAAAATTTCAGCCCGAGTAGGCATGTCATCATTCCAGATTTCCGCGCCGGCCAGAATATCAGATTTATTCAGCACATGCCGAAAGGTGCGCCCACCGACCTCCAATGAATTGAGCACCGCACGTTCCGCGCCATTGCCAGGTCGGAGGCGAAAGTTGTCGCCGAAACGGTGCGACTTGGTGTATCTCACCCCCGCAATCACGTTATGCGTTATCGCTCCCGTTTCTGCTCGCATCAAACCGTTGAGCGTATGGGCATCCTCGTTATTTTCGTTGTAGGTCGTGTTATAAAGTGCGGTCACACTTCCAGCTGGATTGAAGGTGTTATACTCGCGGAAAGTGACGGTGTTTTCCTGATTCGCCCGCATGTAGTTATATTGCAGGTTAATTTTCTCTCCCAGTGCTTGTTGGACATTCAACTGGTAATACGAAGCGTCCTGATCGAGGCCGGAATTCGCGGTTTCGCTGGTCCAGTGCCAAGGCAGGAAGTCGTTATTGAATCGCGCGGATGCTTCCGCCACGCCTCGAACCCGATCATTAGTGTCACCGTCACCGTTCAAATCGGTCGGCACGGTCATGAAGGAATAAGTCGCGCGATTAGTGGGCGTGCCGGAGCGAGTGTTCTTACTGGCCAAGAACCTAACTTTAGTCGTCTCCGTGGCTTGCCACTCGCTGGTGAATGCCCCGAACTTTTCGGTCTTATCATCGCGCCAACGCCACCCGCCTGTCGTTTCATAAGAACCTAGAAAACGCATGCCGAGACCGGGCGCGACTTGCCCAATATTCACGTCGGCGTCCACGGCATACGTGTCGTCTTCTCCGAAGCGAGTGGTGAGAGAAGAAGCATCTTTAGCCTTCGGACGTTTGCTGATCATGTTCACCAAGCCACCCGGGTCCGACTGACCGTAAAGTGTATTCGGCCCCTTCACGACCTCGATGCGGTCGATGAGATAGCGGGGAATAAAATCGCCTCCCATCACCCCGTCCAAGAGGATATTGCGGTTACGAAATCCACGCAGGGAAAAGAGGGCGTTTTGATTGTTCACTTCACCGCGAGTGGTTTGCGTGACAGAGGAATTGAAATCCAACACGCGCTCAATGTTACCGATGATGGCGTCCTCCAAAAACTCAGAAGTAATCACATTGATCGTCATGGGCACATCTTTTAACCGAGTGTTCATCGCGGTGCCGGAAATGGTGTTGGAGGCCTGATAACGATCCGTCGCGACCGAGGTCACGTCGAAGGGATCGAGTTCAATAACCTGATCTTCTGGGGAATTACCAGAGGTGGATTGCTGTCCATAAAGGCCCGTTGCCAGTGATATAAAAACGGCGCCGAGTGCCGTGCGAATAAGGTCGACTGCGCCCTGTGGACGAGCGCAACCGTGCGTTTTGAAAAACACTTTGTTCATTGTGTTGGTGGGTTTTACTTGGAGGGGTAGGTTCGACCGGAAACAGCGTCCGCCGAATTCAGAAAGCCAAACAATGCCGAACCCCGTGCACCCGCGATAACTCTGTCGGTTAATCAATTAACTTAATCTTCCCATACTTGGGCGGATGGTTGATGGCCTGAACGACAACCCAACTGCTTCGACTTCAGCCGTCCGTATTTTTTTCAATTGATACGCAATCGATTCCGTCGATCAGGAGGCCAGCCCCCACGGGGAAAGCATCAGCACTACTCCAAAAATCAACCCCAAGAGCAGGCCCAACGAAATGCGATACGTTCGTCGTTCGGCCGTGGTCATCGCGATCTTATGAGGATCGGTTTCGTGTCGCACGATCTCCGCTGCCGCGGGCACCGGCTCACTCGCACGCAATGACCACATCACCAACGAACAAACCACCGTGATCAAGAATCCCAAATTTAGGGGACTACGTAAATAGACCGGCAATCCCGCCAGCAGATCCGGCTTACCCAAAACCCAAAACGCCACCGCGCCCAAGACACACCCTACCGCAAGCGTGCTCACGGCCCCTTTACTGGTCGCCCGTTTGGAAAAGATGCCGAATACCACACACACAAACACCGGCGGTGCCAGTAGCGACCAGATCCGAACCAGATAGCCGAAGACACCTTGGAAACTCTTGATACTTGGGGCCAATACCGCGCAAAGAATCAAGATCCCGATCATGACCGCCCGACCTAGTTTTACCTTTCGATCTTCCGTCATCGTCGGACTGGATCGACCCACAAAATCAAACACGACCATCGCCGAAGACGCCGACAATCCAGCAGCCACCGTCCCTAAAATCGCCGCCAATAATCCTGCCATGACCAGACCCACCAGTCCCGACGGCACATACTCCGTGATAAGCCGGGTATAGGCCTGATCCGGATGATCCAAACCCGGAATCAATTTGGCCGCGACCACGCCCGGAGCCGCAATGATGAACAGTGCCAATACTTTGAGGAACCCGGCAAAGACCGCACCCATCTTCGAATGAAACACACTTCGCGCCGCTAAAGCCCGCTGCACGTAATCGTGATCGGTGCAATGGCTATGCACTCCCAAGATCACCGCCCCTGTAATCAGCGGCAACCAGCCATACGGGTGACTCCATGACCGCACGATTGACCACGGGTTGTCACCCGTCGCATCCCGATGAGCCAATACCGCCTCAACTCCGCCGGCCGCATTTACCGCCAGGATCAAGGTCAGAGCTCCACCCAACACCAAGAGGGTGGCCTGCATCAAATCGACCCACAACACCGATCTCAGTCCCCCTAAAACAGTGTAGAGTCCGGCAGCCACCGCGATAACCAGCACCGCCAAATTGAAGTGAAACGCTGACGTCCAACCCATCAGATCGCTTATCACCGTGGCACCCGCGTAAAGGGCAGTCACGATGTTGGCCGCCAGAATCATTACAATGTTGATGCCTGCCACAAACAGCCGCGAACCCGAGTTGTAGCGCCGTTCAAAAAACTCCGGTGCGGTGCGCAAGCGCAGCCCTAAAAACAGATCCTCCCCCGTCTTTACTTTGCGCCGACCCATCCACAGTCCGAACGCAATGGTGAGTAAAAAATAGACGACCACAATGCCCACATCCAGGGCTCCAATCCGCACGGTATTCATCAGCAAGCAGCCCACGGTGTGGCATCGAGATCTATGTACATGAAGGTGTCTCCGAATTGTTCCTGCTCATCACACAATCGCCGACGCATGCGCTGTATCCGATGTGAGTGGAGCGGGTCATGGCTCTGATTCGTCAACTCATCCGGATCGTCCTCGAGATTGAATAACTCCATCACACTGCGGCCCTCGACTTGATATTCGATCAGCTTCCATTGCTCATCCCGCAGCGCTCTCTGACAGTTCTTGTAGAACGAAAAAAGCTCTGCCCGACCCGCGCTTTCCGGCTCTCTCAATTGCGATACCATGCTCAAGCTGGTCATCTCCGGGGGAGCCTCAATACCCGCCAATTCCAACAACGTGGCACTGATGTCGAGGGAGTAGACCAACCCGTTGGCGACGGCACCTTCTGCGATCCCCGGTCCTGCCATGATCAACGGCACTCGTATGCTGTGCTCATAAAGATT
>CAXBOL010000543.1:0-4157 GCA_963977295.1 uncultured Opitutaceae bacterium | reverse complement strand
GTGGAGCTAAGGTCTCTGTCAGGTCGCACATGGAATTGAGCGGGTCATGTCGGTGTAATAAGGCCCGCAAATTCTGCTAACATCTGGCGGGGTTTTGGTTTCTAAAATTCTACCCCTCGTTGTTATGAAATGTTCGTTCTATCGTGCGCTTGCCTTGTTCGGTCTCGGTTTTGGCTTGGTCGAGGCGGCAACTATTATGCCGTCGGCCCGGGAGATCGGCGCAGCCGGCGGCACTTACCAGATTGTGGTGCAAGCGGACGATTTTTGGACGATCTCGAGCTCGGAGCCATGGGCAACGGTCTCCCCGTCCAATGCCGGAGGCACTTGGCAGGTTAATGTCACTGTCGGGACAAATGCCACCGGAGAGGCACGCTCGGCTCAATTGTCGATTGGTTCAACGATTCACTCCCTTAATCAATTGGCCGAAGTAGGGCCGGCCTCACTTTGGGCCATCGGGGAGCTCGATAGAGGTAAACTGGGAATTGCTTCGAATTATTCGGTGCTGCGGCCCAAGAGCACGGGGTTTGTGGCCGAACGGATATTCGCAGGCGGCGTGCACACGTTGCTGCTCAAGTCGGATGGCACGCTCTGGGCGACGGGGCGCAATAATAGCGGTCAACTCGGTGATGGAACCAAGATCGATCGATTGACTCCGGTGCAGGTCGCCACCGAGGTCTCGTTCGCCGCAGTGGGCGGGGCTCACAGTTTGATCGTGAAAACCGATGGCTCCTTGTGGGGCATGGGGGAAAACGGAGACGGACAACTGGGCGACGGGACGACGGTGGATCGATTGCTCCCCATTCATCTTGCGGATGACGTCATCGCCGTCGCGGCAAGTTACAGCCACTCCCTATTTGTCAAAAGCGATGGAACCTTGTGGGCCACGGGGGGTAATTATTATGGACAACTTGGAGACGGGGCCAACTCCACCCGACTAACGCCCATTCAAGTTGCGACCGACGTGGTGACCGTCGCGGCCGGCGATTCCCATAGCCTATTCGTCAAGAATGACGGCACGGTGTGGGCGATGGGCTACAATGCGGTTGGTCAGTTGGGTGATGGCACAACAGAAAATCGCAACTTGCCAGTGCAGGTGGGGACGGCGACTGGAGCCGCAGCGGTGGCAGTGGGTCTGTCGCACAGTGCGATATTGAAAGATGATCAAACCCTCTGGACTTTCGGTTACGGTGGAGCACTGGGAACAGGAGGAAATACGAATCAACTCTCACCGGTCCAGGTTGCGACGGGCGTCACTGCGGTCCGGACGGGTTCTTATCACACCTGCTATGTTAAAAATGACGGAACACTATGGATCACAGGAGATAATCGAAATGGTCAATTAGGCGACGGCTCAGTCTATGGTCGTCTAAGTGCGATCCAAGCGGCCACGAATGTGACCGACGTCGCCGCCGGCGTATATCAGACGCTGTTTCGAAAATCGGATGGCACGATTTGGGGTATGGGATGGGGGCAGTTTGGAGCTTTTGGTGACGGTATTCCTGTGGTCCAGACAGCGCCTCTAAATATCGTATCTGGTGCACGGGTAGCTGCGGCGGGGGTCGGAAAACACAGTTTGTTTGTGAAAACGGACAATACGCTTTGGGCAATGGGAGCCAACTACGCCGGGCAACTCGGGAATGGCTCCACTGCGAATGAGATTAATGAACCGATTGCAGTGGCTAATGATGTGGCCTCGGCGTGGGCGGGGGGGGCTTTCAGTCTTTTCCTTAAATTGGATGGCTCCCTTTGGGGAATGGGGGAAAATCGGAATGGTCAACTTGGTGACGGATCGATCGTGAATCGGTCCAGTCCCGTCCAGATTGCGAGCGGGGTAACGGCGGCCGCGGTGGGGTATTCAAATAGTTTTTTTGTCAAAAATGACGGATCGCTTTGGGCGATGGGGAACAATTTCTACGGGCAGTTGGGGAACGGCACCACGACAGACGTCAGCACTCCGGTGCAAATTGCGAGTGAGGTGACTTCGGTATCAACCGGAGGGTTACACAGTCTTTTTTTAAAAACCGACGGTTCACTTTGGGCTACGGGATACAATTACCGAGGGCAGCTTGGTGACGGCTCAACGACCAACCAATCACTGCCAGTTCAAGTCGCGACCGGCGTCACAACCATGTCAGCGGGAGGTTCTCACACGCATTTCGTCAAGGGTGATGGCACGTTGTGGGCGATGGGAGATAACGGTTACGGGCAATTGGGTGATGGCACGACCACCTATCGATTGAATCCAGTTCAAATCGCATCCGGCGTATCCTCGGTGGCGAGCGGGGGGAGTCATACGTTGTTCGTTAAAACTGACGAATCTCTATGGGCCATGGGCTATAACACCTACGGTCAACTGGGTGACCGCAGCACGGTAAACCGATTAACTCCGGTGCAAATCATGCGGGGAGTTTCTTCGGTCTCGGCGGGTAATTACCATAGTCTAGTCATCGCTTCCCGCACGATCCAGGTTGCGCCCGAAGTTTCGTGGTCTACGCCGGCGTCGATCGTTTACGGGGTGGCGTTGTCCGCAACTCAATTGGCGGCGACCGCTAACGTTTCAGGCTCGTTCTCCTATGATCCCGCTGAAGGCACTGTATTGAGCGCGGGAATACGGGAGCTCACGGCAACTTTCTTTCCTGACGATGCGGATGGTTACGCGACTGTGGCGATAAACCAGACCCTCCAAGTGGCTCCGGCAATTGCGCAACTGAGTTTGGGGAGTTTGAATGCGACCTACAACGGGAGCGCACAAGCGGTGACAGTGACAACGCTCCCCCCGGGACTTTCCACTCAGATCACTTATGATTCAGTGGCGACTCCACCCACCAGGGTCGGAACTTATGCGGTAGAGGCCACGATCGTGGATGACAATTATGAGGGTTCAGTCAGTGACACCTTCGTCATTTCCAAGGCTCAACCGGTCATTTCTTGGACACCCGGCGCCATAACTGAAGGTGAAGCACTGGGTAGTGTCGTGCTCAACGCTTCGGCGAATGTGGCAGGCAGCTTTACTTACAGTCCCGCGGCGGGAACGGCCCTAAGTGCCGGTGAAACGACAGTCGCGGCTATTTTTGAACCCGATGATGCAGTCAATTACGTCTCTGTCGCGACGCAACGCACAGTGGATGTAGCCCAGTCGGGGCCTTTGATCATCACGCCACCCGCGGGGTTGGTGAATTTGGTGGGGAATACGATAAGCCTGTCGGTCGAAGCGACCGGAAGTGAGCCGTTGTCGTATCAATGGCGCTTGGACGGAACCGACATCCCAGGAGCTATCAGTGCCAGTCTCGAGTTTGGCGCGGTGACCCTGGCTCAAGCGGGGCGCTACTCCGTTCGAGTCAGCAACCCGGTCGGCTCGGTTGATTCCGCCGGAGCAGACGTCGTGCTGGTCGACGTTGTGGCTTCGCAAAGTATGGCCGGACGAGGTTACGTCGCCGGTGAGACTGTGACCATCGACAACCAAATCGTGTATGCTGGAGCGTTGGGCGGGCTAGGGTGGTCGGTGCTACCGCCTCCCCATGTTGACGGAGTAAAATGGAGCTTTGTCGCCAGTTCAGGACAAGTTGGTCAGGTGGTGCCGGTGGTCGGAGATACCGACCTACTCGAGTGGGCGTGGATTACGGTGCCCGCCAGTCCAATCACGTTTTCCTACACGCTCAACGCGCCCGCGAATGCCGCCGGCGATTTTAATCTGACGGCGATTATTCTTCCGCGGTTTGATGAGCAACAATTGCAAGGCTTGGTAAAGCCCGATCCTCTGCGGTTGACTGCGGTTCCGCCAACGCATTCGGCCGATTCGAATGGTGATTTTAAGATCAGTTTAACTGAACTCCTTCGCGTCATCGAACTCTACAACACCCGTTTTGGCACGACTCGCACTGGACGTTACAAGGTTCAATCTGGCACTGAAGACGGATTTGCTCCCGATGCAGATCTGTCGGTATCCGTCACCGTGGATCTGGCGACTTATCATGGGGCCGATTCCAATCGAGACGGCAAAATTAGCCTCACCGAGTTACTGCGAGTCATTGAACTCTACAATTATCGTGCCGGCACGACGCGAACCGGCGCTTACCACCTTGATCCTGCGAGTGAGGATGGTTTTGCCACCGGACCCGCGAGCTAAGACTCTTCAGTCCACGGGACCCGCCATCAAA
>CAXBOL010000542.1:0-4157 GCA_963977295.1 uncultured Opitutaceae bacterium | reverse complement strand
ACTGACACGGTGCCGACGAGGACCGGCTGGCCCTTTTTGTTGGCTTCGGTGATCTCGTTGACCACGGCGTTGAACTTGTCGCGCCGGGTTTTGAAAATGGAATCGTTTTTATCGATTCGGATGTTCGGCATGTTGGTCGGAATGACCTGCACCGTAAGCCGGTAAATATCGCTAAACTCAGTCGCTTCGGTTTCCGCCGTGCCGGTCATACCCGCCAACTTCTCATACATGCGGAAGTAGTTCTGGATCGTAACCGTCGCGTAGGTGCGGGTCTCACGTTCGATGGTGACCCCTTCTTTGGCTTCGACCGCTTGATGCAGGCCGTCCGACCATCGCCGACCCGGCATGACTCGACCGGTGTTCTCATCGACGATCATCACCTTGCCCTCTTGCACGACATATTCCACGTCGCGCTCGTAAATCGAGTAGGCTCGAAGCAATTGCGAGATGGCGTGGATTTCCTCAGAGACTTGCGCGTAGGCTTCGTGCGACGCGTTTTTCTTTTCTTCGCGTTGTTCGGGCGTCAGCGAGGTATCTCCGTCAATTTCAGAGTGCTCGACCGCCAGATCCGGTAGCACGAAGGCATCGGGGTTATCGGGCCGAAGCGTTTTGCGACCCAACTCGGAGAGATCCGCTTGGTGCTGCTTTTCATCGATGGAGAAAAACAGGTCTTCTTTGAGCGCGTAGAACTCGGCTTTCTGCATGTCGGAGCTCATCTCCGTCTCAAACTTGTCGAGGGCTTTACGGGCGGCGGGATTCTCCATCACGCGGAGGAGAATTTTGTTCTTCGGATGCCCCTGTTTGACCTGCAGTAATTTGCGCAAGGCGTCTTGTTTATCGTCCGCGGAAGCCTCGGGATTTTCCAGCACCGGCTTCGCTTCGCTGACGAGCCGATTACAGAGCTTGAGCTGCATCGCCATCAACCGGTCGACACTGGGCTTGAGGCGGGTAAAAGGCTGCTCCCGCTCAATCGGAGCCGGACCAGAAATGATCAACGGCGTGCGGGCTTCATCGACGAGAATCGAGTCGATTTCGTCCACAATACAATACCAGTGGTCGCGTTGAACCTGATCTTCCTTGCGCGTCGCCATGCCATTGTCGCGCAGGTAATCGAAACCGAATTCCGAGGCTGTGCCGTAGGTAATGTCACGGCCATACATCTCGCGGCGTAGGGCCGACGGCATTTGTTGTTGAATACAGCCGACGGTCAGGCCGAGGAACTTGTAAAGATGCCCCATCCACTCCGAGTCGCGGCGGGCGAGGTAGTCATTGACCGTGACGAGCTGCGAGTTACTGCCGGTCAGGGCATTGAGGTAGAGCGGCAGGGTCGCCACGAGGGTTTTACCTTCACCGGTCGCCATTTCGGCGATGCGGCCGCGGTGCAAGGCGATACCACCGATCAATTGCACGTCGAAGTGCACCATGTCCCACGTCTGCTCGTGGTCGGAAACGATGGCGGTGGTGCCGACCAAACGGCGGGCACCGTTCTTCACGGTCGCGAATGCTTCCGGAAGGATATCGTCCAACGTCTCCCCGGCTTTCAACCGCGCACGGAATTCGTCGGTCTTGGCCTTCAATTGGTCGTCCGAGAGCGACTGATAGGATTGCTCGAGTTCGTTAATTTTAGCCACGATGGGCTTAACGGACTCGAGGAATTTCTTATAGTGGCGACCGGCGAAGCGTTTAAACAGAAAGTCGAACATAGCGAGCGGGCCAGCGTAGGCCGAGCCACTCACTTGGCAAACGACAAATCAAACAACCGCTACGGGGCAAAATTACCCGGTAGGTGGGGGAATTCTCGGTAAATGATTAGAAAGCGAAGGCGTCATTTTGACCCAACGTTTCGGACGGTCAGGTAAAAATGACCCAATTCAGGGCCGCCTGAGGTCACTCGGCTAGGCCTTAAATTTGGGTCTTAAAGTAAGCCGCGGTGCGCTTCAGTCCTTCTTCCAGCGACACCGTAGGCTCCCACTGCAAATGCTTTTGGGCCAGGGTGATATCGGGTCGACGTTGCTTCGGATCGTCCGCCGGAAGCGGTCGGTGCACGATCTTCGATCCGCCGCCCACGACTTTGAGCGTCATCTCGGCGAGTTCCAGCATGGTAAATTCGCCGGGATTACCGATATTCACTGGACCGACGGTTTCTTCCTGACTCATCAGGCGCAGAAATCCCTCGATTAAATCGTCGACGTAGCAAAAGGAGCGCGTCTGCGAGCCGTCGCCGTAAATGGTGATATCCTCCCCTTTCAGAGCCTGCACCACGAAGTTGGACACTACGCGGCCGTCGTTGGGGTGCATGCGCGGGCCGTAGGTGTTAAAAATGCGCACCACGCGAATATCGACGCCGTTTTCACGATGATAATCGAAAAAGAGCGTCTCGGCGCAGCGTTTGCCTTCATCGTAACACGAACGAATGCCGATCGGATTGACATTGCCCCAATACGATTCGGGCTGCGGATGCACCGAAGGATCACCGTAAACTTCACTGGTGCTAGCCTGAAACACCCGAGCACGAACCCGCTTGGCGAGTCCCAGGCAGTTGATGGCCCCCATCACCGACGTCTTGGTGGTCTTGATGGGGTTGTATTGGTAATGCGGAGGCGAGGCCGGGCAGGCCAAGTTGTAGATTTGATCGACCTCGTATTTAAACGGATCAATCACGTCGTGCCGCACCAGCTCGAAGTTCGGATTACCAAGGAGATGGGCTACGTTGCTCTTCCGCCCCGTGAAAAAATTATCCATGCAGATAACATCGTGCCCCTGCGCCACCAAACGGTCGCACAGATGAGAACCAAGAAATCCGGCACCGCCGGTAACGAGTATGCGCATCACGCCGGGGAGTCGAATCAGCTCAAACCCGGTTGTCGAGCCGGGAACCCGCCTGCTCAACGTTAGAACAATGAAGCTATCGACATTCCCGGGAGACGGGTTGAGCAAAGTCGATTCTTGCATCAGAGTCTCTCGACGATCTGCCCCCCTTAGCCCCATGCGCGTTCCCTCCCTCATTTTCGGCCTTTGTCTCCTCAGCGCGACGTCAGTTTTCGCGGAGAAAGCAATTCCGATCGTCTACTACTCGCGGGCCGCCCCTGACTATAAGCGTAAACCGGGGCCGGATGGTAAACCGGCCGCCGAATACTACGCCTTGAGCTACGGCGGCAAAATCGATGGCACGACATGGAACGACGGATTCAGCAAAGACGACTATCCGAAGATTGCGGGCGTCGTCGCCGAATACCTGGCGAAACAAAACTACTTTTACGCCACCAACGCCGCAGACGCCAAACTCCTCCTCGTTTTAAACTGGGGGCAAACCCTTCCCGCTAACCAAGGTAATTTTTCGCAACAGGTGAATGACCTCGGCGCGGCCCTCAACACTATGAAAGACGTGTTGGCCAACGCCCCAGCTCCCCCCGACACCAGTTCGCAGGAAGCCGCTGCCGGCGCCGCCGAGCAGGCCGCCGCTCAACAACAAGCCGAACAACAGGCAGCCGACGCCCTCAACTCCGCCCTTGCTGGTATGGAGTTGGAAAACAGCGCCCGCGATCGTCGAAACGAGGAAATCGCGCGGATCCTGGGTTATGTGGACGAGATGCGGAACATGAGCGATCTGGGCGGCTTTGCTGGCACCGATCGTTTCACCATTATGCGCAACGAGTTAGAGGATCCCCGCTTCTACATCGTGCTCACCGCCTACGACTTCAAAGAGGCCACCCAAAAAGGAAAACGAAAGATCCTGTGGACCTCGCGCATCAGCATCGACACTCGCGGCAACGATTTCATGGGGCGTATGCAGCAAATGATTGCCCGTGCCGCGAATTCCTTCGGTGAAAATACCCGGCGTCTCGTGCGCGAACGCATCGGGGAAGTCGAAATTGGCGAGGCCATCGTCGTCGGCACCGAAGACCCCGATGAAGCCCAGAAACCCTGATTTGCACCCAAACCGCTCGGGCCCAATCTGACCATGTAGGAGGAGTTTTATGCCAATCGCTCAAATGAATAAGACTTTTTACAGAAGATAACGAAGGAAACTAACTCATTTCATCGTAACATCTTCTGTATTTATTCGTTCCCTTTCTTTCCTCTCAAGAAACTTCAAATAACGGGGTGTTTTTTCAACCATCCCGCAGTGCGGGAAACACGAATAAACGTCACTACCG
>CAXBOL010000541.1:0-4165 GCA_963977295.1 uncultured Opitutaceae bacterium | reverse complement strand
GTCTGCGGGGATGGTGCTCATGAGGATTTCTTTAGTTCGACGAAGGGAGGTTTGACCAGATGCAAAGTAATGCGCGTGCCACGAATGTCCACGGCGAGCGGTTTGGCTGCGTTCTCCGCCGGCACCAACGCAGAGCCGATGGCTTCATTCAACATCGGTGACATTGTGCCTGAAAGCACGCGCCCGACCACGGTTCCGACTTCGTCGAGCACTTCGGCGCCCGCTCGCACAATCCGTCGGTCTCCCGTGCGGAAATACACGACCCGTTTTCCCGCCTCCGCGGCCTTCTCCGCCGCCAACGCCTCGGCCCCATTGAAACCGTCCGGTTTCTTGAGCTTCACGGTCCAACCCAATCCTGCAGCGATGGGTGAAAGATCATTGTCAAGTTCGTGACCGTAGAGCGGGTATCCGGCCTCCAGCCGTAAGCTGTCTCTCGAACCGAGACCGGCCAGACACATCTGTTGCGATTGACCTGCTTCCCACAGCGCCGCAGCCAACGCCGGGGCATCGGCGGGCGCGTGGTAGAGCTCAAAGCCGTCCTCTCCCGTGTAACCCGTGCGACTAATCAGGCAATGGACGCCCGCCACCGTGCCCTCCAGGAAATGGTAGTAACGCACCAAACCTAACTTGGCTCCGCTCAAACTTTGCACGATCGCCTCCGCCCGGGGCCCCTGCACCGCGAGCAGCGCATAGTCATCGGATCGATCAGTGATACGGACGGCCATCCCCGCAGCCTGCTCCCGCATCCACGCCAAATCCTTGTCGATGTTGCTCGCGTTGATGCACAGAAAATAGTCCTCCGGTCCTTTCATGTAGACCAGCAGATCATCCACCACGCCTCCGTCAGGTTGGCACATGGGTGAATACAACACACGTCCCGGGTAGAGTTTAGAAACGTCGTTGGTCACCAAACGGTTAAGAAACTTCTCCGCTTCTGCCCCCTGCACATCGACCTCCCCCATGTGGCTCACATCGAACATCCCGGCCGTCGTGCGGACGGCTTTGTGCTCCACGAGAATACTCTGGTATTGCACGGGCATTTCCCACCCCGCGAAGTCGACGATGCGACCCCCATGGGAAACGTGAAAATCGTATAGTGGGGTCCGTTTCAATTCGGCCATGCGACGAGCAAGCTTCCATCTCCAGCCGCTCGCAAGTCCGATCTCTCGGGCCGACCGAATCTGTGGCCGCGGCCCCGCATTCGCTCGACGACTTTGATTTCTTGCGAATTTTTGCATCGTCAAGCCCCCGCGCTTCTTCGCTAAACTAACTGACTCATGTTCCTGTTCGCGACCGCGATCTTTCTCACTCTCAGCGTTTCATTCGTGTGCTCCATGATGGAAGCGCTGATTCTCAGCACCACCGTCGGTGAAGTGGAGTCGCTCAAGAAACTCCGGCCTCGCCGCGGCAAAGCACTGGAACAACTGCGGTCCGGCCTCGACGAGACGATTTCAACTATCCTCACTCTCAACACGATCGCCAACACCTTGGGGTCGATCGCCATCGGAGGTATGTCGATCACCTTGTTTGGTCCGTCGTCCCTCGCAGTCGTTTCCACTCTTATGACCTTGGCCATCTTGTTCTTTGCCGAGGTCATTCCTAAGAACCTTGGCGTCGTCTATCGCCGCACGTTGCAACCACACGCCGTATTTCCGCTCATGTGGATGCGGAATTTCCTGCGGCCCATCACCTATTTTTGTAATTTATTGGTTCGATGGGTGATCACCACTCCACCCGAGAAAACCGATTCCGACGAAGAGATTATCCTGTTGGCCGAACGCGGCGCCCTTGACGGCTCACTCACCGAGAGTGAATCCAGCATCATTACCAACGCGCTTTCCCTCGATGACATTCGCGTGAGCGAAATTATGACGCCGCGCACCGTGATCACGGCGATAAGCAACTCTTCCACGGTTGGCGAAGTTTTCGACGCTTACCCCAATATTCCGTTCGCCCGAATCCCCGTCTATCAATCCGATCTGGATCAAATCAGCGGCCTCGTGCGCCGACGAGACCTACTCAAGGCCGTCGCCAACGATTTGGAGAGCGATCCGATCAGCGCGCACATGAATGAAATCCACTTCATTCCCGAAACCGCGACCGCCGCACAAGCGCTGCAGGAATTTCTTAAAACTCATCAACAGTTGCTGGTGGCCGTCGACGAATTCGGTTCCACCGCTGGCGTCCTTACCATGGAGGACGTCATGGAACACCTGATCGGTCGCGAAATTTTCGAAAAAGACGATATCGCCGTCGACATGCGCGAACTCGCCCGGGCCCGGCTTAAAAAACAAAATCGCGTCAAACGCGGACCGGTCATTCCCATCACCGACGACCCGAGTAGGGCTACGACTTCGCCGGATTCCCCCCCTCCGTCTAAATCTACGTCCGAGTCCTCTTAGCGCTCGTTGATCCGGTATGACTTCCCATCCGCCCACCCCGTTGCATTGGGTGCACGACTTGAGTCCGTTTCTGATTCAATTCAGCGACGGCGTCGGTATTCGTTACTACGGACTGGCCTACTTGCTGGGCTTTGCCCTCTGCGGCTGGATCCTCTACCGGGCGGCCCAAGTGCAGCGTCTGCGTCTCGCCCCCTCGGCCGTCGCTGATATGATGACGACCTTGGTGGTCGGCGTGCTCCTCGGCGGTCGCTTAGGCTACTTTGTGTTCTACGAACCGCAGGTTCTGTTCCGTGCCCCGTGGCAAATCCTGCAGGTTTGGGATGGGGGCATGTCTTCTCACGGCGGGTTCATCGGTGTCGGAGTCGCCTTGGCTTGGTTCGCTCGAGGACACAAGATTCGGTTTTGGCATCTCACCGATGCCGTCGTTGCCGTCGCCCCTCTCGGTGTCGCGCTGGGTCGCATCGCCAACTTCATCAATGGCGAACTGTGGGGAAAAGTCTCGGATTGGAAGTATGCGGTCATCTTTCCCGCCAGCGCCCCTCCCGACACCCCTGCTTGGCAAATCGCTCCCCGCCACGCGTCCCAACTCTACCAGAGCGTCCTGGAAGGCTGGCTTTTGTTCGCGTTTTTACAATGGCGGTTCTGGCGGACGTCTGCCGCCTCGTCCTCTCCTGGACGCATCACCGGAGAATTTTTGATCGGATACGCCATCGCCCGTATCATCGGTGAAATGTTTCGCGAGCCTGATGCCAGTCTCATTCTTGGCCTATCTCGCGGCACATTTTACTCCCTGTTTATGATCCTCGCCGGAGCCACGGTCATCTGGCGGTCCCAACAGTCCCAACCGCTGCCTTCGCGAACCCCGTGATCATCAGCAGAACCTGAGCTCCCCCCACGTCCCTATCCGCTTGAGAGTCCCTCAAATCACGAGATCGATCCACCGCTCGCCCGCTCGTCCTCGTGAACCGAAAGCGTGGTCTCAACGATCAATTCCACGGCCGCAACCAAACGATCGAGATCAAATAATTCCCCAATTTTCGGCACGTGCACAAATCCGCCTCGCAGGTGCTTTCGGGTATCGAGCCAGTGCATAAGACTGTAGAACACATGATTGCACACATAGGTGCCGGCCGTTTGCGAAATTTCTGCGGCCACGCCTGATGCGAGCAACCGCTCCCGCACCGCCTTGATGGGAATTCGGGTCCAATACGCCGCCGGACCGTCCGGTTCGATCGCTTCGTCAACGGGTTGCTGATTCCGATTATCCGGAATCCGCGCATCGTCTACATTGATGGCCACCCGCTCCAGCGAAAGACAGTTCCGGTTCGACGCGAGCCCCAGACAAATCACCACTTCCGGCTCCTCTGCGTCCAGCACGACTCGCAGTCGCTCCCACGACTCGCCAAATATTACGGGGAGCACTAACCCCATCACCTGTTTCCCCGCGATTCCCCGACCACCCAGTCGCCGGACAATTTGCTCCGAGGGGTTCTCCTTGTCCCCGCCGAAGGGCTCAAACCCGGTGATTAACACTTTGGCACTCATACGAGAAATGACCTTATCTGAATTTTGTCATTTTTGAGTTTCTCCCGCAATTGCCGGACAAATGCCACGGCCCGGGGGTTGTCCCCGTGCAAACAAATCGATTCAGCTTCAACCGACACGAGTTCTCCGGTCAATGCCTGGACGTGTCCTTGCGCTACGAGGGTCAACACCTGAGCGACTGCCGCATCGGTGTCCTCGATCATTGCTCCTGCAATACT
>CAXBOL010000540.1:0-4169 GCA_963977295.1 uncultured Opitutaceae bacterium | reverse complement strand
CAGTGCCTCACCGTATCCCGTGGCGATGTTGCCACAGCCGACGACCACCACTCTCAACGGCTCTGCAACGGGCACCGGGGTCGCGTCCTGCCACCATCCCGACGCTCGGGTCAAACTTTCCTTCACTTCTGCACTTGGGTCGTAAGTTTCGGGTTCGTGCTCGATGCCCAGCGGACCACGAAAGCCCTGCTCGCGGAGCCACTTCACCATGCGTTCGATCGGCACGACGCCATCCCCGAGTCGGCAGGTCTCATGCCCCATATCGATGAACTCAAAGCCCGATTTTTCCACTCGCGGAGCCTTCACATCCTTAAGATGCACTGCGAAAATTCGCGACTGAAGCGCTTTCAATCCCTCCAACGCATCCCAGCCGCGAGTAGCACACCAACCGGTATCCAGGGCGATCCCCATGACATCCTCATCACCTTCGCCCAGCCGAGCCTGCAATGCTTCAATACTCGTCTCCGGGTGGTTTTCGATGGCATATCCGATCCCAAATTCGCGTAAAATTTTGACGGCTTCGGCTCGGGTTTCCGGAGTTTCGGCCATGGCGACAAATCCGGCTATATACGGAATTCCCAACGCGCGGCAAACGCGGCAGACCCCCCGCAATTCAGCCGGTCCGCCAGGCACCCAAGCCGCGTAGCTTCTCACATCCAACTCGTGTTTCGCCAACAGCGCCTTGGCGATTTCAACGTGTTCGAGCGTCGCCCAACTAAAATGCAAATGCGCCGCCCAAAGATCAATGGCGCCGAACCCGAGCGCTCTCACTTCCTCCAGCATGGCATCAAATTGCGCCTCAAACGTCACCAAGGGCGCGAATTCGTTCTGGTTGGCCTTATCTCCCTGCGCCCATCCATCCGGCATATGATACCCCAACGGGCGGGCGACGAAGTTGGCGGTAACAAACGAGAAGGGGTAGAGCATGGCTCAGTTTGATCACTCCGCGGCTTTTCGCTCAAGTCCCACCTTGCTGGACGTTGTGCAGGCACGTCCCCTCCCCCCCAAAAAAAAGACCCGCCGGAAAAGGCGGGTCAGCAAAACTAAATGTGTAAACTATCGGTTCGATCAGGGTCGAATTTAGTTCGAAATATCGAACGTCGTGCTGCCTGCCCGAGCGATGTAATAGACTTTATACCATTCCTTTTGCGCTTCGCTGCCCGCGTAGTCCTTCAGGGCTTTTTCGTTTTTAAATTCCATGACGAACGCATGGGACCGATCGCCTTGGGCTTTGATCGTGCGAGTCCAAGTGCGCGTGATGCCATCATAAGCCGCATTCAAAGCGTGCACCCCGTCGAGGGCCGCTTGGATTTGCGCCTCAGTGGCTTCGGGTTTCCACGAAACTGTCACTACATGGATGACGGTTTTAGGCATCGGATTGATGCCCTTTTTCATCGGCATTTCCTTTTCATTGTGATGGTCAGCCGAGGCGGTGATCGCCCCCATGGATAGAACGGCGGCGGAGAGGAGAACGGTCAGATATTTTTTCATAGTCTTGGATGGATGTTAAGGGGAGGGTTGAAGTGCACAACTTCATGAGTCGCATACCTCTTGTGGAGAATTTTGCCCGACAAGATGGAGTAGTGTTGAGCGAATTCCTCAAATTGCAAAGCCCGGCAGCAAATATCCGCCCAGTTCCACGGTTTGATCACGTCCCCGCTTGCCTCTTAGAAACACCCGAACTCACTTGCTTCATGGATGATGCCTCTTTGCCTGCTTGGAAACCGTCCTTGGATGCCATTACCGGAGCCCGCCATGGCGGGCAAGTTGCCACGGTGCTGGACCAGCTCAAAGCGTTGGACCGCAACCATCCCCACGTGGGCGAAATCAATTATCAAATCGCGTGGACCTTGGACTCGCTCGACCGGGAAAATGAAGCACTCCCCTACTACGAACGCGCCATCAGTCTCGGTCTTCCCCCCAACGAACTGAGCGGTGCTCTCATCGGTCTCGGGTCAACTTTGCGAAATGTCGGCGAACTCGAACGGGCCGCCCAAACCCTTGAATCCGGCCGCCGACAGTTCCCCGATCAACCCGAATTTGACGCCTTCCTTGCCTTGGTTCGTCACGACCAGGGGCGTCACACCGAGGCACTCTCGCTGGCCCTCACGACCTTGATTGATACGACCGAGGACCCAGGGCTCACCGCCTATCAAAGATCCCTCCGCCACTACGTTGGTGCGCTCTGCTGACCGAACAAGGTATTCACTTTTTTGAACCTCGCCCTCCCCGAGAGGTCAGACCCCACAATGCTCGTTACTTCCACACGCTCGATTCGCGGACTTTGCTGCATTGGCTTCGGCTTTTTGACCTTCGCGATTTCGGTCCAGGCGGCACCGGAATCCGACCCGCTGGGTTCGACCACGTTCACGAAAGAGGAAATGGCACAGGGGTTCTCGAGTTCAAAAGTCATCGCCCTCCCCCGAACCGTTCCCGGGCAAAAATTCGACGCGGCAGCCGAATCCGCCCTGCTCGACCTCGAAGCCGCCGAGGGTTTCGTGGTGGAGCAAGCCTTTCCCCGGTTCGACGGTATGCGGATCATTCTGGTGCCCGACCATCTGACTGCATCCGAAGCCCGCACCCAACTCGAAGCCACGGGACGCTATGATTTCGTCCAGCACGACATCATTCTGCAAACCGCCACGACCCCCAACGACCCTCGATTCGTCGACGGCACCCAATGGCATTTACGCAACACCGGGCAAGCGGGAGGGAGCGTCGGCGCCGATATCAACGCCGTGGCGGGTTGGGATGTTCGCTCCAGCGCCGCCAATATCATTGTCGCGGTGATCGACTCCGGCGCCCGCCTCACCCATCAGGACCTCGTTCCCAATCTGTGGAAAAACAGCCGCGAGATCGCGGGTAACGGCCGCGACGACGACAACAACGGCTACATCGACGATGTAAACGGCATCAATGCTCGAATTTCCCTCCGCACGGCCGGCAACGGCGACCCGACCGATGAGGACACCACCAGCCACGGCACCCATGTCGCCGGGATTATCGGCGCCGTCGGCAACAACGGCATTGGCGGCTCGGGGGTCGCGTGGTCCGTGCAGCTCATGATCTTGAAGTTCCTCGGCGGTGAGGATGGCACGGGCGCCACCTCCGACGGGATCGAGTGCATCAACTACGCGATCAGTCAGGGCGCGAAGGTCATCAACGCCTCCTTCGGCTCAACCGGCCGAGAATTTTCCCAGGCCGAGATCATCGCCCTCGAACGCGCTCGCGATGCGGGGATCGTATTCGTCGCCGCCGCCGGTAACGAATCGCTCAACCTCGACATCTCCCGGGCGTATCCAGCCAGTCACTTCGTCGACAATATCGTGACCGTCGGCAATTCCACCCGACTCGACGACATCGCCAGTTCGTCCAACACCGGCTCCGGCAGCGTCGACCTGTTTGCCCCAGGTAGTGAAATATCTTCCATCGGTTCTCAAGACGACACCGCCAGCAGAATCATCAGTGGCACTTCAATGGCCGCCCCCATGGTCAGTGGCGCCGTCGCGCTGCTCAAAGCCCAGTTTCCCCAAGATAACTACCGTCAAACCATCAATCGTCTGCTGCGCGGTGCGGTCAAAAGACCCGCGTTTAATGGCAAAGCCCAAACCGGAGCCCGACTGGATCTCGGTCGGGCCCTCACCACAACCGACTCCAGACCGTTTAACGACGATTTTGCCGACCGCGCCCAACTCTCAGGCGGAGTGGTGACGGTGAGGTCCAGCTCACTGCAAGCAACCAGCCAACCCGGAGAACCGACGCACTCCGGCCGCCTAAATCGATCGCTTTGGTTCACCTGGACTGCTCCCACCGGCGGGCTCGTTTCGGTGGATACGCGAGGTTCAGTGGGCGACACTCAACTGGCCATCTACACCGGCAATTCACTCTCCACCCTCAGCCGCGTGGCGGAAAACGACAACGAGGGCGCCGGCTTTTTGTCGGCCCGATTGAGCTTCAACGCCACCACCGGCACGACTTACCAAATTGCGGTCGACGGCACCACTGCGGGCCTCGTGGTGATGAACCTCGCCTCGTCCGCCGCCAATGACTCGTTTTCCGCCGCCCAACCCTTGATCGGAGACGCTCCTCTGATCACGACAACCAATCTCAACGCCACCAGCGAATTCCGCGAGAATCGCATCGTCACGGGGGCCGTCGGACGTTCGCTG
>CAXBOL010000539.1:0-4183 GCA_963977295.1 uncultured Opitutaceae bacterium | reverse complement strand
CGCCATCGGCATCGCGGACTACCAAGTGCGCGAGATCATTTTCTCCCTCGGACTCGACAGGACTGAGTCGAAGAACGCCTACAAGCTGATCAAAAAACTTTACGACTGCTTCTGGGAAACCGACGCGGCCATGATTGAGGTCAACCCGATGATCACTACGCCAACCGGTGACGTGCTCGCCCTCGACGCCAAGGTGTCCTTCGACTCCAACGCCCTCTTTCGCCACCCTGACATCGTTGCCCTGCGCGATCTCAACGAGGAGGACCCCAAGGAAATCGAGGCCTCCAAGTTCGACTTGGCCTACATCGCCCTGGATGGAAATATTGCCTGTCTCGTCAACGGCGCCGGTCTCGCCATGTCGACGATGGATATCATCAAACACTTCGGCGGTAACCCCGCCAACTTCCTCGACGTTGGGGGTGGAGCGACCAAGGAAAAGGTCATCGCGGCGTTTAAAATTATCCTCGGCGACGCCAACGTGAAGGGGATCTTCGTTAACATCTTCGGCGGTATCATGGATTGTAATGTGATCGCCGAGGGCATCGTCGACGCGGTCAAGGAAGTCGGCCTCGAACTCCCTCTCGTGGTGCGACTCGAAGGCAATAATGTCGCCGCGGGTAAGAAGACCCTCGCCGACTCCGGCCTCCCCATCGTCTCGGGCGAAAGCATGGCCGACGCCGCCCAGAAGATTGTTAACCTCGTCGCTTAACCAACATGAGCATCGGAGTTAAAGAAATCGCCTTTTCGTGTTACGCCGTGAGCGACTTCGATCGCGCCCTGGCGTTCTACCGCGACACCATCGGCCTCCCCCTTTCATTTGCCATGCCTCCCTGCGACGGGCCGCGTTGGGCTGAATTTGAAATCGGCGGAGCCGCCCTCTGCATCGGCAAAACCCCCGACTGGAAACCCAGCGCGGATGGCTGCACCGTCGCGCTCGAGGTCGAAGACTTCGAAGCCGCCGTCGCCAAGCTCCGCACTGCCGGGGTCATTATCACCATGGAGCCGATGGACACTGGCGTCTGCCAAATGTGCGGAATCAGCGATCCCGACGGTAATCCGCTACTCATCCACAAGCGCAAATCACAACCCGTCCAAGCTTGATCACCGCGCCCAACCGTTAAACTAAAATGTCTATTCTCATCACTCCCACCACCAAGATCATGGTTCAAGGCATCACTGGTGCCTTCGGCGGTCGTCACGCGGGCTTGTCCCTTGACTACGGCACCGCCGTCGTCGCTGGCGTCACGCCCGGCAAGGGCGGTCAATTTTTCGCCCACGGTGACATCCAGGTGCCAATTTTCAACACCGTCAAAGAAGCCGCTGCCGCGACCGGTGCGACTGTCTCCGCGATCTTCGTGCCGCCTCCGTTTGCCGCTGACGCCATCCTTGAATGCGTCGATGCCGATCTCGACCTCGCGGTCGCCATCACCGAAGGCATTCCCGTCAAAGACATGGTCCGCGTGAAGCGCGCCATGGCCGGCAGCAAAACCCGGCTCCTCGGTCCCAACTGCCCTGGCGTCGTCACTCCTGGTGATGGTCCCGACTCCACCGGTGGCTGCCGTATCGGTATCGCGCCGGGCTACATTCATAAGAAAGGCCACGTCGGCGTTGTGTCCCGCTCCGGCACCTTGACCTACGAAGCAGTTTATCAACTCACGGTGAAGAACATTGGGCAGTCCACCTGCGTGGGTATTGGCGGCGACCCGGTCAATGGCACTTCCCACCTCGACGTGATCAAGCTCTTCAACGAGGACCCCGAAACTCACGGCATCATCCTCATCGGTGAAATCGGCGGTAACGCCGAGGTCGAGGCTGCACGTTGGATCAAAGACAACTGCACCAAACCCGTCGCCGGATTCATCGCCGGTGCCACGGCCCCCGCCGGTCGCCGCATGGGTCACGCCGGTGCGATCGTGGGCGGAGCCGAAGATACCGCCGCCGCGAAGATCAAAGTGTTCGAAGAATGTGGCATCGAAGTCGCCGTCACGCCTTCCGACATGGCCGACGCCCTCCTCCGCTCCGCCAAGGCCAAGGGCGTAACGCTCAGCTAACCGCGCCTCAGTCAGGTTTTCAGCCCGTCCCTCAACCGGACGGGCTTTTTGTTGCCGCCGGTCGACGCCCGATCATCAGCACCGCGCCCACCAACATAGCTACCGCCGCCGCCAACAGCAGTTTCAGTAACCAAACCGGGTCAATCTCCACGCTCAGCGGGACGGCGATCAGGAGCGACTCCGTTGCCACCGCCCCTCCAAGCCAACCACCGAGCCCCCACTTCACCCGACGCGTCAGAGTCACCCACCCCCATTGCAGTGACCAAGCCCACAACACCGGCGTGACGACGAATAGGAAAACCAAGTGCAGAAACGCGATCACGGTAAAACGGGAATTCGCCATGGCGGCCATACCGGGCCAGGCCATCATAAACTGGAGCGCCAATTTTAAACCGAACGCCCCCCACGCCAACTTGAACAATTGGTCGCCGGGCCCCGCATCCCGGAGCGCCGTTCGCCGCCACGACTGCATCAATCCGCCAAAGCCCACCAGCTGTAAAGCCCCCCCCACGCCCGCGAGGCCAAACACCCAGCCGGAAGGGGCAAGCCACAACGTGGATTGGGCGAACGTCAGCACCGTGCCAGTGGCCAAACTCGCCAAGGGCCATCGCACCTCGACCGATCGCGGCGTGGCGCCCCCACTGGTTCGCTGTTGTTGAAAAACCGCCAACAGGAAAAAGACAAACCAGCCGTTATACTGGAAATGCAGATAGAAATAGATCGCCAGCAGGTAGACCGGTGACTCCCGCCAGCCCAACGCCGCAAGGGGTCCCAGAGCCAACGGTCCCAGCCCAGAGATCACCATAAATCCGAGCGCCCACTTCAGATAACCACGAGCCTCCGCGTGGGCTGTATTGCGTCGCCACAACCGCCAGGCAAAGAGCACGGCACAACTCATGTGCAGGGTCGAAAACGCGATGCTCACCGGGCCGTAACCTTGAATCGGATACGAAATCAACATCCCCACCACACCGACTTGAGCGACGATGAAGATCGTGCGAAATCGAACCCAGTCCGTGAAAGGCATAAAACAGGCCAGGGCCAGCCCAAGGAACGCATTAAAAATCCATCCCAGAAATCCCACATGCGAATGCGCATGCAGCACATGCCCGTAATCGAACCCGGCGATCGGAACCAAAACGGAAGTGCGTAATCCGACTCCCAACGCCGCCATGATCACCAAGAACCATTGACCAAAATAGAACGCAAGGTGGCTCAACTCCGACGAACCGGCATCAACCGCTTCCGACAAATTGACCGGAAGCCTCACGAGTCGTCCTTTGACCGTGCAGGTGGAATGAATCGGAATCCTTCCGGTGTAATCGGCACCCACTCGCGCTCACCAGCCTCAATGCGTTCCGCCCAGTGCGGCCAATCGTTATCAATCAACGGATCCAACTTAAACTTCGGCAACGCCACCCCCAGCGCCAAGATCAAGGCGGCCACCGCCACCCAGCGATCACGCGTAGATTGAGCTGCGATTTGAATCAGGCCCCACAGCACCATCACTTTTGGCACGAAGAAATAGCGTTCACCATTCGCAGCCGGCACTAAGTCGTCCAAGTTCGATTGAAACCGCCACAGCGTCGCAACCGAAACCAGCGCCGCGAAAACCGCCCCGTAACCGTAAGGTCTCAACGCTGGCGTGCGCCAACATCGCCAAACGAACCACCACACTCCCGCCAAACCCGCGGCGAGCCCCGCGTAAACGGTCACGTTCTCCGGAACACCCGTCGGCAAAAACAAGGTGCCGAACACCCGCTTACCCGTGATGATAAAGCTTTGCCCGACCGGTAAGCCTACAGCCGGACTGGAACCTTCAGCTTGCACCGTCATCCATTGCAGACTGCCGGCCAACACCCAGGTCGCAGCCAAGATCCCCGCAGCCCCCGTGCGCCGAATCAACGCCCGCACCACAAACAAGGGCGCCGCCACGATCGAAAATACTCCCGTCAGTCCAACCAACAGCGCGATCGCCACTTCGACCCCTCTGACGCGCCAGCACTTCGCGTCCTTCGCCACCAGCCACAACGGGATGAGGAGCGCACTCGTCCACTGGACGTTGGTGAGATTAAACCAGAGTTCGTTGTCCGAGGGAAGCAGCACCAATACCACCACCATCGCCATCGGCC
>CAXBOL010000538.1:0-4184 GCA_963977295.1 uncultured Opitutaceae bacterium | reverse complement strand
CCGACCCACGCCGCGTCTTCGAGCGTCTTTTTGGCGAAGGCGACCACGGCACGCGCACGGCCAACGCCCAGCGCCGCATGATGAATCATCGCTCAATTCTCGATTTCGTGATGACCGATGCGAAACGCCTGCAGAACAATCTCGGCCGCCGCGATAAGGAGAAACTCGACCAATACCTCAACGGCGTGCGCGAACTCGAACTGCGCATCGAAAACCTCGAACGCTTCGGGTCGCCTGTTGACCCCGATCTCGCCACTCCGGCTGGGGTGCCGTTCAGCCACGGCGAACACCAGGAAATCATGTATGAAATGATGGTCCTCGCCTTTCAGACCGATTCCACCCGGATCGCCACGATGATGACCGCACACGACGGCGACAACCGCTCCCACGAAGAGATCGGTATCCCCGAAGGTCACCACGAATTAACCCACCACCAGAACAATGCCGACCGCATTGCCAAAGTGGCCCGCATTGATCGGTGGTATGTGCAAAAATTCGCGAACTTCCTCGCTCGCCTCAATGCGGTGCAAGACGTCGACGGCAATTCACTCCTGCACAACTCCATGATTCTCTTCGGCAGCGGCAACGCCGATGGCAACCGCCACTCCCACGACAACCTCCCCATCCTGCTCGCCGGTCACGGCGGCGGTGCCCTCACCCCCGGTCGCTTCCTGCAACACGGCTCCCAACCCGCGACCAACCTCTTCCTCAGTATGGCCGATAAAATGGGCGTGCAAAACCTCACTCGCCTCGGCGACTCCACCGGACGCTTGGTCGGAGTTTGATACCAATCACCTACATAAATCGGGACCTTTCACAGAAGATAGCGAAGGCAATTAAGTTATTCTTAATCATCTTCCCCTGTATTTATCTGTTCCCTCTTTTTCCTTCTTGAAAATCTAAGTGGTTCGGTCGGTTGGCATCAGCCGAGCCAAGATCCACAAGGTGCCGAGGATTCCGCCGCACGTCGTAGAGACTCACGCATTTTCCTACGGATCGGGTTGGTAGGAAAGGAGGACGGACAATCCTGTCCGTCCCGAGCCCGGTCCCCCACCCCCGCGCACGCTTCGCCAAACCTCAAACCGACGGACAGGAATGTCCGTCTTCCTTTCCTCCGTCCCTTGTCCTCGTCCGGCGCCAACCGGTATACTCGCCCTCGCGAACCTCCAAGCCACAGCTTCAAACCAAAGACGTCATTCCTTAACTTTTGACAACACCTTCGCTCCCGACGGTTCGTCACTCAGTCCAGACCGTGGACCAGCATCCGTGACTCGACCCCGCCAATTGCCCCTCTCGCGATATCAATACGGATCAAGCGCTCTGCCCCGCGCATCGGCCCGTGGGGTTCAAAACACTTCACCGCGGAGGAGTTGGTGCTTCCGACGCATGTAGTGCTCGAAATTCGCGAGTGAGACATCGGGCGGCACGAGGTGATCGACCGTGGGAATGAATCCACCTTCCGCCACCAGCGGCTGGAGCGTGCGCAGGTGTGTGTCGATCGCGGCGAAATCCTTGGCGAGTTCGCGCTTGTCGACCCCACCCCAAAGTCGAAGGTCCCGACCAAATTTTTGACGTAACCTGATCGGATCCATGTCCGAAGCCCGTTCCAGCGGCCAGATGCCATCGACACCCGCGTCGAGAAAATGGGGGAGCACTAGTTCAGGGTTTCCATCGGTATCAATAACGACCCAACGCACCCCGTGACCCTTCAAAAACGCCACGAGTTTCTTGAGCTCCGGCAGGATGAATTCGACGTAGGTCGAAGGACTCAACAACGGACCCGTCTTCATACTGAGATCCTCGTTGATAAACACGTAGTCGGGCTTCACGCCGGCCTCCAAAATCGGTCGGGTCACCTCGATCGTAAAGTCCGTGATGAACTCCATCATCTCATGCATGAGTTCGGGCTCGTCATACCAACCATAGCTCAAGTTTTCCGTGCCCATCCATTCGCGAGCGCGCCAGTAGTAACCCTGGATGGCACAGTTCTTGCCCAGAATGAGCGGGTGTTGACGCTGCTGCCAGGCGGGCATCAAAAACTGCTGCCAATACGCCGGATAGCGACACGGCGAAGACGGCCGGAAACGTTTCTTCAATTCCTGAAAATCCGCGGCCGTGTTCACGGGAAAACTGATGTATTCGTCCATGCTCATGCGCATGCCATCTACCGTCCCGGTGACGAGGGCCTTGGAAATTACGCCGTTGGAGCGCTGGATGATCTCCGTCTCGCCCTCGCGGCGGACAACCTTCTCTTCGTAGGCCGGAACCATGTCGGCCCGCACGTCGATGTATTCACGCGGGTCCATGTCCCAACGCGGTTCGCCGACAAACCAGTCCCAACTCATGTCGTCAGTGGCGAGCCCCTCATCACGCCAGCGTTGCTTCGTTTGCGCCCAAACGCCGACTTCGTGATTCGGCACCCGGTCGACGGGTTGATAGTCCATGCAGGCGTGAAATCGTTCGAGTGGTGTCATCATAATGAATCAGGTTTCAGGCGACGCGACCGGAGATTCCGGCTCGGCACGAATGATCGAATCATCGGCCGTGAGACGAATCACGTGACCTGGGGGCACGATAAGAAAGCGGTGCGCGTCCCACTCCCCCGCCAACAGCGCCTTGAGCAAGGCGGGATCGCCGGGAATACGATCGAACCCCCAGCCCTGACAAGCCGCACAGGTCTTGGTGTAAGCCACGTCGGCCTCTGCGTCGCCTACCTCGAGCCCAACGTAGACCGCGCGATCATAATGCGCTAGTGATTCGCGATCCGATTGCAGCAGAAACTCAACGTCGTCCTCATCAAACTTTTCGCCATAATCCTTGCGCAAATGCGCCTCGCGATCCGGCCCCGGTGAGCCTCCTTCGCGGATCCATCCCGGGTTATACCAATACGTGCCAGGCATCCGTTCCTGCTCGGCGGTGTAGCGATCTTTGTCGCCCAGAAAAAGTGTCATGCAATCGTGCGCTCGCGCAATCACCAACGGACAGCGATCGTGCCGCAGATTCTCAACGCCCCGGCCGCACAAGCCATAAACCAACACAATCGCCTCGACCGCCGGATTCGACTCCGCCCGATTGATGGCAGCCTGTAATTCCCGCTGCAATACGGGCGGATTATTGTGCAACCCGACCGGCAGAAAAATGGCCTCCACCACGTGCGCCGCGTCCCGGGTAAAATGTCTCACTTCCGGTTCGAGGACCCCGCATGAGATAACGGCAACTTTAGACGTTTTGGCCATTTGACGAAAAATACTCGGCGCGACGAAAACCGCGTCTTACCCTAATAAATCAATATCCACCGCGAGTGACAACGCACCTTCTATGTATATTTTGGTAGATTCTATGTGCACGACGGTGAATCCAATTAGTTCGTATTTACTTCCCTCTTCAGCGGGTGTAGCGCAGTGATATGTCCCCCCTGAATGAGCTGACCACTGCAGTCGCGACGGGAAAGAGAGCTGATACCGCACGACTAACCCAAGAATTCATCGACGCCGGATTAAATCCGCAGGATATCATCGAAAAAGGGCTGGTTCCCGGCATGGCCCTCGTCGGCGAACGCTTTAAACGAAACGAAATTTTCGTGCCCGAAATGCTGATCGCCGCACGCTCCATGAAAGCCGCACTGGCCCTCCTGGAGCCGTTGCTCACTGCGGCGGGCATCAAGCCGAAATATACCGTTGTAGTCGGCACTGTGCAGGGAGATTTACACGACCTCGGCAAGAACCTCATTTCCATGATGTGGCGCGGCGCCGGCTTCGCTGTCATCGACCTGGGCACCAACGTGAGCAGCGCCCAGTTTCTTGCCGGAGCCCAGGAACACAAAGCCCACCTCGTGGGCCTGTCCGCCCTACTCACGACCACCATGCAATCCATGCGCGAAACCGTGAGCCAACTGCGCGCCGCCAATCTTCCCGGTATCAAGATCATGGTGGGAGGCGCTCCCATCACTCAGGTCTTCGCCGACGAAATCGGGGCCGACGGTTACGCTGCCGATGCCGGCAGTGCGGTCGAGGTCGCCTTGAACCTCATGGGCGAAGCCGTCTGAGCCGATTCCACCCAACCCGACAGGCCATGTTCCTGTGCTCTGCCTACCTTCGGTTCCACTCCCTCTCTTCGTCCCATGACTTCTCGTGAAAGAATCCGCCTCGCGCTGAACCATCAATCGGGTCCGGTGCCAGTGGATT
>CAXBOL010000537.1:0-4197 GCA_963977295.1 uncultured Opitutaceae bacterium | reverse complement strand
CTATCACCGCGAACATGGCGGCGACATCGTGTTCCAGGTCGGCACCGGGTATTTCGGCTGCCGCGACGATTTCGGCAATTTCGATCCCGACAGGTTCCGCGAGGTCGCGACCGACGACCAGGTCAAGATGATCGAGTTGAAGCTGAGCCAAGGCGCCAAGCCAACGGATACGGCGCTGTCGCTGATCAAAAAGGCTCGCAAATCGGCCGCCGCGGTCGAAGCCCCCGCTGCCCCGGCTGAAGTCGCCGCCGCGCCGACTGAAGCGTAATCGCTCGATCAGAAATTTATTTTTAATCGCCCCGGCCTAGTCCGGGGCGATTTTGTTTACCCCTCTGGAGATGGCCCTGAAGATCGACGTGCTCACCCTGTTTCCGAGAATGCTGGAAGGCTTTCTCGCGGAAAGCATATTGGGCAAAGGGATCGCGCGGGGGCTATTGGGGGTCACGACCCACGATTTGCGGGACTGGTGCACGGATAAACATCGCACGGCGGACGATCGACCCTTTGGGGGAGGGGCGGGGATGGTGTTAAAACCCGAACCGGCGATCACGGCAATCGAGTCACTGCAGACCGCAGGATGCCGACGCATTTATCTGACGCCCGATGGCGTGCCGTTCAGCGAATCCCTCGCGCGAGAGTTGTCCGTCGAGTCGCATCTTATCCTTTTGAGCGGGCATTATGAGGGAATCGACCAGCGCATTCGGGACGAAGTGATCGATCTGGAGGTGAGCATCGGTGACTATGTCCTGACCAACGGCACCTTGCCGGCGGCGGTTTTGATCGATGCGTTGGCGCGTTTTATTCCGGGCGTATTAGGGGAGGAAAAGTCATTGACGCACGAATCCTTCACCGGCAAGTTGCTCGACTTTCCTCAATACACGCGTCCGGCCGAATACCGAGGTAGGTCCGTTCCAGACGTGTTGCTTTCAGGAAATCACGGCGAAATCGAGAAGTGGCGCTTGGCGCAGCAGATCGAAAAAACCCGCGAAGTCCGTCCAGATTTATTTAAAAACTATCGTCATGAATTCGATCATTAAAGAGGTTACCGCTGTGCAATTGAAGCAGGACATCCCGTCCTTTCGGGTGGGTGATGGCGTGCGAGTGCACACCAAGGTTCGCGAAGGCGAAAAAGAGCGTATCCAGATTTTCGCGGGTATCGTCATCGCACGTAAGGGCGGCGGTATCGGCGAGGCCTTCACGGTCCGTCGCATCAGCTACGGCGAGGGTGTGGAGCGCGTGTTCCCGCTGAACTCACCCAACATCGCGAAGATCGAAGTCGATCGCGAATCCGTGCCGATGCGCGCTCGCCTCTACTACTTGCGTGATCGCAAGGGTAAGGCTGCTATGGCGATTAAGGCCAAACGCAACGATTCTGCAAAAAAGTAAGTTTTTGCGTTAAGCGCGTCATCTCGTCGCGTTTTTTACAATTTGAGGCGGACCGGAAACGGTCCGCCTTTTGTTTTTAACATCCGCAACCGGAATTCTGCGTTGCACCACGAAGGCAGGAGCGGTCGTCTAACAGACCCGGCAAATCGCCGTCTTTTCCAATCAGTCTCTACTGCCTTACATGAAGTTGAATACCGAGATTCTCGCCCAGGCCGCCAATCAAGCACGTGGTCTAGCCATTGATGCCATCCATAAATGCTCTTCGGGGCATTTGGGTTTACCGCTGGGTGCAGCCGAAATTGGCGCGGTCCTCTACGGCAACGCCCTCGTTCACAATCCTGCGCAGCCCCGATGGTTGAACCGCGACCGTTTCGTGCTCTCAGCCGGACATGGTTCGATGTTTCTTTACAGCTGGTTGCACCTGAGCGGTTACGATGTGTCCTCCGAGGATTTGCAGTCGTTTCGCCAATTGCACTCCAAGACGCCAGGGCACCCGGAGTTTGGCGAGACGGCAGGCGTCGAAGCCACCACGGGTCCCCTGGGTCAAGGCATCGCTAATTCCGTTGGCTTGGCGATGTCGGGTAAGATGGCCGAAGCGCGTTTCAACACCGCGGAGCACACGATTTTTGACCATCACGTTGTATGTTTGGCGGGTGACGGCTGTATGCAAGAGGGCGTCGCCATGGAGGCCATCTCCTTCGCCGCTCACCAACAGCTCGATAATTTGATCCTGATTTATGACTCCAATGACGTCACCCTCGACGCCATGGCGGACAAGACGCAGAGTGAAAATACGGCGGCTCGCTTCAAATCAATTGGATGGGATGTCATCACACTGGCCGACGGCCACGACTTGGTTGCGATTCTGAAAGCGGTCAACCGCGCCAAAAAGGCGAAATCGGGCAAACCGCAGCTGATCATTGCCAAGACTGAAATCGGCCGCGGCATTCCGGAAGTTGCCGGCACGTCCAAGGGCCACGGTGAAGGCGGCGCGAAATTTGCCGACTCCGCCCGGGCAGGTCTCGGTCTGCCCGCAGACCAGCACTTCTTCGTCAGTGACGAGGTCAAAGCCTATTTCGCAGATCACAAGAAGCGTCTCGGCCGCGGTTACAACCGTTGGAAGAAGACCTTCAAGGCGTGGTCGGCCGCGAATCCCGAGAAGGCTGCTTTGTTGGCCAGCCGCGACGTCACCCCAACTGCGGCCGATTTGGTCGCGAAGGTTCCGGCCTTTGCCGCCGACGCCAAGTTGGCCACGCGCGCGGCCGGTCGCGATGTGTTGCAACCGATCGCGGAGGCGATGCCCTTGGCGATTTCGGGCAGTGCCGACCTTTACGGTTCCACCCTTAACTACATTGCCGCCGATAAGGATTTTGATCCCACCAATCGGTCGGGTCGCAACATCCGTTACGGAATTCGCGAGCACGCGATGGCGGCGATCAGCAACGGCGTCGCCTATGACGGTATTTTCCGGGCTTCGTGCGCCACCTTCCTGGTGTTTGCCGATTACTCCCGCCCCTCCATGCGCATCGCGGCGTTGGCGGGACTTCCGGTGGTTTACATCTACACGCACGATTCCGTGGGTGTCGGCGAGGACGGTCCCACCCACCAACCCGTGGAAACCGTTTCCGGCCTGCGCGTCATTCCCAACCTCGACGTGATTCGTCCGGGCGACCCCGAAGAAGTTGCCGGTGCGTTCGCGGCTGCGTTTGCTCGCACGGATGGACCGACTTTGCTCGCCCTCAGTCGCCAAGCGATGCCGAACCTGAACGAAATCTCCCTTGATGCCCGTCGGGCGGGAGTGGAGCAGGGGGCTTACGTCGCCGTGGCTGAGACAGAACCATTGACCCACATCCTGTTGGCCACGGGGTCGGAACTGCACCTCGCAGTCGCCGCGGCGAAGACTTTGGGGGCTTCGACTCGCGTGGTTTCGGTTCCAAGCTTCGAGCGGTTCAATCGTCAACCAGCCGATTATCGTGAATCCGTGCTGCCTTCGAGTTGCCGTAAACGGGTCGCCATTGAAGCCGGGGTAACCGGTCTTTGGGCGCAGTTTGTCGGTCTGGACGGCGAGACGGTGGGCATTGATCGCTTTGGCATCAGTGCTCCCGGTGGCACCGCGATGAAAGAACTGGGTATCACGTCCGATGCGGTTGTGGCCGCCGCCCAATCACTTGGCTGAGTTATCTCGGTCGCTAATTCCCCGGTTTAGTTGGTTCTGATCGGGTGAGGGGAGTTCGTTACGGCGAGCTCCCCTCTTTTGTGACCGCGAAGCAATGGGTTTATGCCATCAGCCCGATCGAAAGAGACGAGATTCAACGCAAAGTCGCCAAGCCGGTAAGCACGCCAAGCCAGTTAGTGGTATTAATCCTATCATCATAAATTCCGCAGTTGAAGTGGGTCACCGAGATCACGGAGGTTTGGATAGAGTTCACCAACAGATGGTTACGAGATTAATCTTTGGGTGAACCGCTTTCCTTTCGGGGTGAAAATATATGCTCCCTAGTTTCTTCCCTTTATCTCTGTGAAACTCCGGTTTGCCTCTGTGCCCTCTGTGACCAACTGCGGTTTGTAGGTTCAACGCAGGGTCGCCAAGCCGGTAAGCACGCCAAGCCAGTTAGTGGTATTGATCCTGTCATCCTAATTTCCGCAGTGGAAGTGGGTCACTGAGGTCACGGAGGATTGCACAGAGTTCACAGAGTGATGGTTACGAGACAAATCTTTGGGTGAGCAATTTTCCCGTTCGGGGTGAAGTTACATTCTCCTTACACCAAGAGCTCTTGGTATTTAGATTTTACAGAAGGCAAGAAAGGGAAC
>CAXBOL010000536.1:0-4212 GCA_963977295.1 uncultured Opitutaceae bacterium | reverse complement strand
CGCTATCGATTTGCACCCGGACCGCAGACGACCTCTCTTCCCTCGATGGATTTTTCAGGAAACCAAATTGGGGCGCCATTGGCCGGCGTGGTGGTCGCCCATTCCGCGGCGCGGACGCAGCGTTACTTGGGGTCTCCAAGCCTGCTCGACTTAGGTGACGGACGCTTGCTGGCCTCGCATGATGAATTTGGTCCGGGCTCCACCGAGCATACTTGTGCTCGCACGCGGCTCTTTTATTCGGCTGACGGGGGAGAGACTTGGTCGCCGCGGTCGGTCATCGATGGCGCGTTTTGGTCGGTGTTGTTCGCACATCGCGAGGCCCTCTACCTACTCGGAACCGATCGGCATCACGGCAACATTGTGATTCGTCGCTCGACCGACGAAGGCCGGCAGTGGACGTCGCCGACTGA
The DNA here is from genome assembly GCA_963977295.1 of uncultured Opitutaceae bacterium. Lineage (GTDB taxonomy): Bacteria > Verrucomicrobiota > Verrucomicrobiia > Opitutales > Opitutaceae > Actomonas. The sequence goes on along the minus strand of CAXBOL010000536.1, from coordinate 3,802 downwards.
TGGTCAGAATGGACTCCTGCGATCCGAAGGGGAATACCATTGTGGTCCGCTGCCGGTGAGGGTGCACAACGGACGGTTGTGGCGGGCGTTTGAGCGCCGGGACCCGCCGGAGGGATGGGCGCCGCAATACTGTGCGGGAGTGCTTTCTGTTCCGGTCGAAGCCGATTTGTTACAAGCGGAGAGCTGGAGCCATGCTGGGTTCATGCCCAGTGCGCAGGACTGGAATGGGGGCGATATGGGAGGCTGGTTGGAGGGCAACATCGTGGTCACCCCTAGCGGAGATTTGGTTGATATCCTGCGAGTGGATACAAAATCACCGGATGAGGTGGTGGCGGTGGTGAAGATTTCGCCTGACGGCACCCAGTTGACATTCGATCCGGTCACGGGATTTCGACCCTTTCCAGGGGGAGCAAAACTATTCGCCATTCGGTTTGATCCGATCAGCCAGCGCTACTGGACAATTGCAGGTCCGGTCGCCGCAGTCGATCGCGGTCCGCCCCCCGCCTGGGTCCGCAATAATCTTGTGCTGCAATCGTCGCCCGACCTGGTCACGTGGACGGAACATCAGGTGCTGCTGTATCATCCCGATACGGCGAAGCATGGATTCCAATATGTGAGTTGGGATTTCTCGGACGACGATATCGTCTTCCTTTGCCGCACCGCGTTTGAAGATGGCGAAGGCGGCGCGCACACTAAACATGATTCGAATTTCATTACCTTTCACCGCATTCGTGGATTTCGTCATTGAGTGCGGTGACCAAGGGAGCGTATCGAAAAAAAATGGCACTTTTGATCAATCTTGCCGGGTGAATTGACGTCGCAGACACGGTAGCAAATGCTGCGACCATGCGTGCCCTTAGACTCCATAACTTTTTCCGATCATGAACGTCATCATCACCGGAGGAGGAGGATTTATCGGAGCTCGATTGGCGATGACGTTGGGGGAGCGTCCACATCTGCGGCTAGCTCCTGAAATCGGTGAGCGAACAATTACGCGATTGACCTTGGTTGACGTGAAAATCTCCGCGGCGGTGCGGGCTAGCTTGGAGGCGTGGGGGGATGCCGTAGTTTGTCGAGAAGGCGACATTACTGCTCCCGGGTTCTTGGCCGATTGTTTTCCATCTGATCGAGCCGAACCAGTGGCGGTTTTTCATTTGGCTTCGATCGTCAGTTCGGGGGCCGAAGCGGACTTCGATTTGGCGATGAAGGTCAATCTGGACGCGATGCGTGAAGTGCTGGAACTGTGTCGGCATCGCGATGGCGTCCGGCGCATGGTCTTTGCGAGCAGCGTGGCGACGTTTGGCGGACATGCCATGACGCCCGCAGTATCGGATCGCACCAAACAGATTCCACAAAGCACCTACGGGATGACCAAAGTTATGGGAGAACTGTTGATCAACGATTACGCGAGGAAAGGATTCGTCGACGGCCGGGCGGCCCGCCTGCCGACCGTGTTTGTGCGACCCGGTAAACCCAATTTGGCCGCGTCGAGTTTTGCCAGCGGGGTAATCCGTGAACCGCTCCACGGCCAGATCTGCGAATTGCCGGTCGCGCGCTCGCTGAAGATGCCGTTGCTCAGTTATGCCAAGATCGTCGAAAACCTCATCCTATTGGTCGAAGCCGATGGGGATCGACTAGGAGATGATCGAGCGGTCAACCTGCCCAGCACGACGTATTCGGTGCAGCAACAGATCGAGGCTTTGGAACGAGTAGCCGCTAAACGCGGGATCAAACTTGGCCCGATCAAGGACGTGCCCAATGCGGCGATTCAGACGTTAGTCGGCGGTTGGCCCGAGGCGACGGAATGGGATCGCGCTGCGGCGTTGGGGATGACGGGCGACACCTCGCTCGACGAAGTGATCGAACGGTTCATCGACGACTATTTGTGAGGCGGCGGATGGTCGGGCTATTGCGACGAAGTTATTTCGCCTAGCCCCCAATCCCCCGGGCTCACCGAGCCCGGGGATTGGTCTAGTTGGCAAATGTTGGTTTCTCTGGATTGCTGACGGGTGGATCAGACTCGACGTCGTGGTGGCGCGGGCAGACTGGTAGTTTGTCACGTAAATTTTTCGGATTTGTCACAGAGCCGAACCGGAGTTCCAAGCCCGAGATCACAGAGAAAAGACAGCTAGGATTTCAAAACTCGTTTGGCCTCTGTGCCCTTTGAATTGGAGCTCCGTGCTCTCGGTGACCGATAAAACGGTCCGGACTGAAATAGGCCGATCCGAAACATCAAGTGTTACCGCGCACTAGGGTTGGGCGGCGAGGGACTGAAACTCCATCGTGGCTTCGAATGCCATGTGCTGAAGGTAGCGCTTAGTCGTTTCATCAAAGATGACTTGGGCTGGTCCACCATCGGGATCCTTGCCGTCCTTGAGTTTGTTTTCGGTCACGGTGTTGTAAGTGAATCCCTCGGGGCTTTTCCCGGTCATTGCCGCGTAAAACAGATTGGAGGTAAGAAATGCGCCGGTTTGATTGAGGTGGGCGTCGTTGACGTAACGGAAGCGCAAGTCAGTGCCGCCGGCTTGAATGTTCTTGAGGGCCAAGGGCACCATCACGACGGCAGCCGGCTGAAGGCGTCGAACCAACTCCAAACCAACGGCCAGATCGCGATCAGCTGAGGCGGGCGACAGCGGGCCATCGACCGGGCTTTGATTCTGGGTTTCAGGCGAAGTCATGTAGAGAATCACTTTAGCGCCTTGGGCGCGGGCGATCTGCGCCAGTTTGGTCGCGTATTTGGCATAGCCTTGGTCGGGGTCAGCGGCGACGTCCCGCCAGCTCTGTAAGACAACGTAGTCCCACTTGGCTCTGGGATTGTGGGCCAGGAGCGCCTCGTGGTTTTTGATCGCCGCTTTAATGTGCCGATGAATGTCGACGAACTTCATCTGTCCTTCGGTGAGGCCCAATGCCGCCCGGTGTGCGTTCCATTCGGCGGGATCGGGGGCAGAGTCGGAATTGAGCAACGACTGCATCCGGGCGATTCGAGCGCGAATTTCGTCGTCGGAAATCGTGGCCTGTTCGATGAATGTCTGACTGAAGTAGTAGGTCGAATGTTTGAACATGTTTTGTCCGCCGTAGATCACGCGGGACATTTTGTAGTCGGTCTCGGGATCACCCTCTTCGAGGACGCGCTCCACCAGATCAGGTTGGTTGTGACGGTGGGTGTAGCTGTTGCCGATGAAGAGCATACGCACGTCTTTGGCCGCGACAACGGAAGGGCTCAGCGCCACTACCAAGATCAAAATGCGATGAAGGGGGTGGGGTATCATGCCTGAAACCTGCGGACTTCTGAGCTTCTTACCAAACCAAATTGATGTTGGCGGGATCGCACCGCGCCTACCGCTTTTCAAGGTCGTCGGGGTTAATCCCCGTGCGGACGGCGACCGTGGCCAACACTTTCGGCACATACATGCGGGTCTCGGAAGGAAGGGAGGCGGCAATCGCGGAGTAGGAGGTCGCGTTCTTACTCTTGAGCATCCGTCCGACGCGGCCAGGGCCGGCGTTGTAGGCGGCAAGCGCAAGGGGCCACGACCCGAATTGGGCTCGCAGTTGTCGCAGGTAGGTGGCGGCGGCACGGGCGGATTTCCGTGGATCGGCCCGCTCGTCAAACGGTCGCAGTCTCAATCCCATGTCGGTGGCCGTGCCGGGCATGAATTGAAACAATCCCCGAGCGCCGACTGGGCTCCGCGCATCGGCTTTAAACGACGACTCCACTTCGGCCAGCCACACCAAATTGTCCGGGGTGCCAACCTGAGAAAATATGGGTTTAAGGGCCGGCACAAATCGGGACGCGGCTGAGGGT
>CAXBOL010000535.1:0-4218 GCA_963977295.1 uncultured Opitutaceae bacterium | reverse complement strand
GTAATTTTGTTTAAAGTGGTCCCAAGACATGGTGGCAGGTGGAGTGAGGTTGGAAATTAACGTCGGTGAGCGGTTAGAGATATTTGTCGGTGACGGCGCCTTCTGACGCGGTGGCAACCAATTTGGCGTATTTCGCCAACACGCCGCGGGTTTCGCGCGGAGGCAGGGGCGTGTAGGCGGCGAGACGATTGTTATACTCGTCGTCCGAAATGAGCACGCTGATGGAGTTGGCGACGGCGTCGATTTCGATGATGTCGCCATTGCGCACGATGCCAATGGGGCCGCCCTTGGCCGCCTCTGGCGTGATGTGTCCGACATCGAAGCCATGACTGCCGCCGGAGAAGCGGCCATCCGTAATGAGGGCGACGTCTTTGATCAGGCCGCGACCCGCGACGGCGCTGGTAGGGGAGAGCATTTCGCGCATGCCGGGGCCACCAACCGGGCCTTCATTGCGAATGACGACCACGTCGCCTTTGACCACATCGCCGCGCAGGATACCTTTGAGGGCGTCTTCTTCGCCCTCGTAAACCTTCGCCGTGCCTTTGAAGTAGAGACCCTCTTTGCCAGTGATTTTCCCGACGGCCCCGCCGGGTGCGAGATTGCCATGTAGGACGCGAAGGTGGGTTTCCTTTTTGATCGGTTGATCCCAAGGGCGGATGATGTCTTGTTCGGTCGGATAGGCACCATAGGGCGCCACATCGCGGAGGGACTCGGCCACGGTTTCGCCGGAGACGGTGAGGCAATCACCGTGCAGCATACCGCGATCCAGTAGCATCTTCATCATGGGGCGGATCCCGCCGATGCGGATCAGGTGGCTCATGTTGTATTTGCCGAAGGGCTTCAGGTCGGCCAACAGCGGGACGCGGTCACCAATGGTCTTGAAATCTTCCAAGGTGAGCTCGACCTCGGCGGCGTGGGCGATGGCCAATAGGTGCAGGATGAGATTGGTAGAGCCACCAAGTGCGAGGCAGACCGTGATGGCGTTCTCGAAGGCTTGGCGGGTTAAAATATCCCGTGGTTTGATGTTGTTCTGCAACATCTTCATCACGGCGGCGCCGGCGCGCTCGCAATCTTGGCGCTTGGCGTCGCTGACCGCGAGTTGGGCACTGCTGTTGGGCAGGCTCATGCCGAGGGCCTCGATCGCACTGGCCATGGTGTTGGCGGTATACATGCCGCCACAAGACCCGGGTCCCGGGATGGCGCATTCTTCGACCTGTTTCAGACCGGCGTCATCGAGTTCGCCTTTGGCGTGTTTGCCGACGGCTTCGAAAATGGAAACGATATCGAGTGGTTTGGACTGCTCTTTGTCGTGGGGAAGGAACCCGGGCAGGATCGTGCCGCCGTAAATGAAGACGGCCGGGCGATTAAGGCGCGCGATCGCGATCATCGCCCCGGGCATGTTTTTGTCGCAGCCGCCGATGGCGACGAGGCCATCGAATCCCTCCGCCGCGACCGCGGTCTCGATGGAGTCGGCGATCACTTCCCGGGAGACTAGGCTGTAACGCATGCCCAGAGTGCCCATGCTGATGCCGTCGGTGACCGTGATGGTGTTGAAATACACCGGTTTCCCGCCGGCAGCGGCGACGCCTTTGCGGGCGTGGTCGCTCAAATCGCCCAAGTGGACGTTGCACGGGGTCATATCGCTGGCAGAGGAGGCGACGGCGATTTGAGGCTTCTTGAAGTCTTCATCGGTAAATCCGACCGCCCGAAGCATGGAGCGAGCCGGGGCACGATCATTGCCGTCGACGACGATTGAAGAATGGGGGCGAGGAGTGGAGGAGGAATTGCACATGGCTGGGATCATCACCTCAGCAAAGGCAACGATGCTCGGCAAGCGGTTGTTTTCGTCGTTGCTTCGAAGGGATCGGCCCGCCGAAATCTCCCACTCGTTCGTATGGCTTTCAATCTCCAGTCCGTCCTCAAGGCATTGCTGTTCTCTTCCGGGCAACCGATGTCGATAAAAGATATCCAATCTGTCTTCACGCGATTTCATGCCCAGACCGCGAAGACGGACAAAGCCGAATCCTCCGAGGCGGAGGCAGGAGGAGATGAGGCCGCCCCCGCTGACCCCGACGAGGTCACCGAAATCGACGCCGATGATGCTGAGTTACATCAGGATGTGCCGGAGTTGGTCACGGCCGCTCAAATCCGGGAGGCAATGGATGCAGTCGCCACCGAACTAACTGCGACCAATGAGGTGTTTCTGCTTCAAGAAGGAGCGCAAGGCTACCGAATCGTGTCTCATCCACGATTTGCACGCTGGGTGCGGGCTCTCCGCAATGAGCCACCGCCAGCCAAGCTATCGACTTCGGCCTTGGAAACATTGGCCGTGATCGCCTACCGCCAGCCGGTCACCCGGAGTGAAATCGAAGCCGTGCGGGGAGTTTCGGCCGACGCCGGCCTGAATAAGCTACTCGAGCGGGAGTTAATTTATATCACGGGGCGGGCTGACCTGCCGGGGCGACCGTTGCAATACGCCACGACGGATGCGTTTTTGGAGTTCGTGGGCGTAAAGTCCTTGGTGGAATTGCCCGCTTCGGATGTCTTGTCGCCTCGCCAAATCGACGAGTGGCTTAAAAATGCGATGAATCCTACGACTCCGGGTGATGCCGAAATGGGTCTGCCCTTGGAAGAAGGAGAAGGGGACACCCCCTTGGAAGACGAAGCCCACATTGAAAACAAAGAGCATGCCACCAAGGAACTCTCCGGCGAACAAAATGACGGTTCTGCGGGCGATGAGGCCGAGGCGGAGGACGTGAGTGCAGAGCCGGCGGAACCGGACCCCACCGATGACGAAGCAGCTTCGGAAAAACACAATTAATTAGCCATGAGCGACGCGCTTGAACCAATTCGCCAGCAGATCGACGCGATCGATCACCAATTTGTCCGCATGCTCAATGAGCGTCTGGGTTTGGCGGCGGAAATCGGCAAACTGAAACGCAGTAGTGGCGGGTCGATCTACGCCTCGGAGCGGGAAGATGCCGTGCTCCAAAAGGTCTGCGCTCTCAACAAGGGGCCGATTAAAAACGAGGCACTGAAAGCCATTTACCGAGAAATCATGTCGGCGGCCATCGCACTCGAAAAGCCGACGTTGATCGCCTATCTGGGCCCCGAAGCGACCAACACGCACGCGGCGGCCATAAAGAAGTTCGGCGCGAGTGTGGACTATGTCGGTATGCCGACGATCGCGGATCTGTTTACGGCGGTGGAAAAGGGCGAAGCTGATTACGCGGTAATCCCCATTGAGAATTCGACGGAAGGCAGCGTGCGGGAAGCCTTGGATAATTTTGTGGAGAGCGACCTGAAGGTGGTGGCGCAGATTTATTTGGAAATCACCCATGCGCTAATTTCGAACAACCCACTGGAAAAAATCACCAAAGTTTATTCGAAAGATCAGGCTTTGGCCCAATGTCGGCATTGGTTGCAACGCCACCTACCGCATGCCCAATTGGTGGATACTTCGAGCACGGCCCACGCCGTCGAAATCGCTCGGGATGAACCGGGTGCGGCTGCAGTCGCGGGGGAACTTGCCGCCCAGTTTCACGATGTGCCGGTGATCGAGCACAACATTCAGGACAAGTCCGATAATACTACGCGGTTCTTCGTGCTGGGCAAGAAACCTGCCGGCTCCGTAGGGAGCGGCCGGGATATGACGAGCTTCCTGATCTCGCTCGGAGACCAGGCGGCATCGCATTCCGGCGCATTGCTCAAGATGCTGATGCCGATGGCGGAACGTGGTATCAATCTGTCGAAGATCGAATCGCGTCCCAGCAAGCGCCGCCCGTGGGATTACTATTTCTTTGTCGACGTGACCGGGCACTTTAAGGACCCGAACATGACCGAAGCGCTCAAAGAACTGAGTCAGTTCTGTCCCTTGGTAAAGTGGTTGGGCAGCTATCCCGTGGTCAGTGACTAGGCGAGCTTTCCGCGAAGATGAGCACAAGATTGCGGATCGGATTTATCGGGGCAGGGGGGAATACTCGCTTGCGTCACTTGCCGGGGTTTCAGGCCATCGAAGGTGTCGAACTCCACGCGGTGGCCAATCGATCACTCGAATCCTCGCGCCGAGTGGCGGCGGAGTTCGGCATCGGTAAAGTCGCAGAATCCTGGCAGCAAATCATCGCTGATCCGAACGTTGATGCGGTTTGCATCGGCACCTGGCCAAATACTCACGCGGAGATGACTTGCGCGGCACTGGCGGCCGGAAAGTCTGTCCTC
>CAXBOL010000534.1:0-4221 GCA_963977295.1 uncultured Opitutaceae bacterium | reverse complement strand
GGCGCGAATTGGCCAATAACCAATGCACGGTGGCAAGGAGGCTGCCTTTGAACGGAGCGGCCCCACCGCCTTCACCTTGGTGCGGTCGGCCGGAAAACTTGAGGCGAGCGGTCGCGGCCGGCACCAGCGTGACTGCGATGATCATGGAAAGAATGATCGAGGCAGAGATGGCGATCGCGATGTCCGAGTAGAGTTGTCCCGCTTCCTCCTGCACAAAGAGAACGGGCACAAAGACCAGCACGGTGGTGAGCGTGGAGGCCAGCACCGCGGTCCAGACCCGACGCACGCCGGCGAGGGCGGCTTCGAAACGACCGAGCCCGCGACGGCGTTCGATCTCAATGGCTTCGAGCACCACGATGGTGTTGTCGACCGTCATGCCGATGGCGAAGGCGACGCCCGCGAGGGAGATGACGTTGATGGTGCGACCCGCCAGGAACAGGCCGAGGAACGCCGCGATGGTGCAGATGGGAATACCCAGAATGCCGACGAGGGTGAGCGGGACGGAGCGGAGGAACAGGAACATCACGACGGCGGCGAGAGCGGCGCCGAGAGCGAGGTTTTGCCACACGTTGGCGATGGACGCTTCCACGTATTTCACGTCGTCGTTGAAGAGATTCATCTGCATGCCAGCCGGTTCGAGCAGCTCGCGGTTGACCTCTTCCACGGCCTTGAGCACGGCAGCGCGCACCTCGATGACGTTGGCACCGGTTTCCCGCTTGATGGAAAGATTGATGATGGGGTCTCCGCCGAAAAATCCCCGGTTGCGCACCTCGGCGTGGTGTAGTCGCACTTCGGCGACGTCGTCGAGTCGGATGAGGGTGTTGTCGGGCCGCGTGGCGACGATGAGTTGCCCCAGGTCCTCCGGGGAATCGAAGCGGGAGATGGTGCGGATCAAATAACGCCGCTTGCCGGTATCAATGTCGCCGCCGGAGAGGTCGCGGTTGCGCTCACGGATGGATTGGCGTATCTGGGTCAACGTGAGCCCGCGGGAAGCGAGTTTTTCGGGGTCGACGAGGATTTGGATCTGCCGTTCGGCGCCGCCGCTGACGTTGACCTCGGAGACGCCGGGGGTGCGCTCGAGGCGGGTGCGCACGTAGTCGTCGACGAAATCGCGCATCACGATCATGTCGAGACGGCGGGGATTGTCGTTGAGTGGTGCGATGCCGAAGTGGAGGAAAGCGTTGTTGGAGAATGAATTGGTGAGCAGGCGGGGTTCGTCGACGTTCTCGGGGTAGGCCGGGACTTGGCTCAGCGCGTTGTTCACGCGGACGAGGGCGTCGTTGATGTCGGTACCAAAGGGGAATTCGAGTTCGATGCTGGCGCGACCGGTGGACGCGGTGGAAAGGATGCGACGGAGATTGGGGATGCCACGCAGGTATTCCTCTTGTTCGATGAGAATCTCCTTCTCGACATCCTGTGGGGTCGCGCCCGGCCAAGTGGTTTGCACGCTGATGGTGCGAATCTCGAGATCGGGGATCATCTGCACGGGCACGCGCAACGCAGCGAGGACGCCGAACAGGGAGACGATCAGCAGGGAAACGGTCAGGAGGGTGCCGCGGCGGAGGAGGGCTTCAAGCATGGGAGCTTAGGGGGGGGGCGGAATTTTTTTAACCACGAATGGACAAGAACGGCTTCGTCCCGCGGGGCGGGACTACGCACTGCAGGGTGTCCGCTGGTTTGAGAAAGTTTACTTTACGAGGTGGACGGCTTGGCCTTCGCGCACGGTTTCGTTGCCGCGGATGATGAGGTGTTGGCCGGGTTCGACGCCGGCGGTGATTTCGATTTGGTCGGTGTAGGTGCGGCCGAGATCAACTCGACGCATGGTGGCTTGCCAGTGATCTCCGGCAGGGAGCGCGAGCCAGACATTGACGGTGCCGTCGGAGCGGCGGATCAGCGCGTCGCGGGGGACGGTGAGCACGGGCTTGTCGCTGCGGAGATGGAAGAAAACGCGAGCGGATTTGCCGGGGGGGAGTTCCTTGGAGTCTTCCAAGGGTTCGATGCGGACCAGCGCCGTGCGGGTGGCGGGGTTGCTGACGGGCACGCGGGCGACGATGCGGGCGGGGCGGGGCTCGCCGGGGGTAGAATCGAGCACGAAATCGACCGAGGAGTCGGCGGTGATGGATTTGAGGCGTTCCTGGGGGACCTGCACATCGATGCGGGAGCCGAGCAGGGAGACGAGTTGCAGAACCGGCGCGCCGGTGGATACCCATTCGCCCGCTTCGGTGAGCTTTTGGGTGATCACGCCATCGAAGGGCGCGAGGACATCGTGGCGTTGCAATAGCTCTGCGCGCTCCCGGTAGGCGACGTCCGCACGTTGGGCAGCGGCTTGGGCAATGGCGACCTCGGCTTGGCGATTCATGACCTCGGTTTCCGGGATGGAGTTCTTGGCGAACAGGCGGCGGGATTCGTCGAGGAGGCGTTCGCTCTCGGCCAGCCGGGCTTGGGCTTCGTTGCGGTTGGCGGCGGCGGATTGCACGGCCAGTTCGGCGAGGGTGGCGTCAAGGGAGACCAGTTTGTCGCCACGGGTGACGTAGGACCCGGCGTCGACGTGGACGGCGGCGACCAATCCGCTGGTGCGAGGAGACAAGGCGGCTTGTTGGCGCGCGGTGACCGTGCCGGTCAGCGGAATGGTTTCGGTGACGAGTTCCCGGCGAGTTTCGATCGTAACAACGGGAACTGTAGCCGGGGGTTGAGCCCAAAGCGTCGTGTGAAACACGGTGAAGGCCGCGAAGACGAGGGCTGAGCGCAGTGCGAAATGGCGGTTAGGGACGGGATTCAAGATAGGAAGTGATAATAGGTAAATCGGCGGGAGCCAAGGCAGCGGAGGCGAGTTGGTCGGGCCGGAGCCACTGCAACGCGACGTGCTCTTTGGGTTCAGGGGGGGAGCTATCGGGAGCAAGCGAAGCCACGAACGGATGAAGCGCAATAGTGGCGTTGGGGTAGGCGTGAAAGACCGGGGGGAGCGCCCGCCCTAGGATCAATTTACACCCGAGTTCTTCCTCGATTTCGCGATGCAGGGCATCGGCGGGAGACTCGCCGGGTTCGATCTTACCGCCCGGAAACTCCCATGCGAGCGCGAGGTGTTTGCCGGGAGGGCGCTGGGCGATGAGCACGCGGCCGTGGTGTTCGATTAAGACACAGCAGACCGGGATCGGATCACGACATTCCATGGCTCGGATTCGAACGGAGTTTGCCCGGGCGGAGCAAGGCGCGAGGTGGCGCCACCGGAGGGGAACGGGAAGCGAGCTTCCTCGAGCTCATTCAAAGAATAACGGAATGACCCCATTTGTTCCACATTCAAAGAATAACGGAATGACCCGATTTGTTCCAAAAGAGTTTTCGCACCACGCGACGCAGGCCGGGAAGGTATTTCCCCTTGATGACAAGTTCTAACCTATTTTTCCGGCTGAGCGGATGATGGGATGAATTAATGTAGAGGCAGTCGCCCCACGTATGAACGGATAGCCGGACTCCGTAATATCCCAATGATTTTAAGCGATTGTGAATAGCCCGGATCCGAGGTAGCTGGCTTTGGTCCACGAAGTCATGAAACTCGACCGTCAACTGACCAATCCTTTTGAGGAAAATGTCCGAAGCGGTTTCCAAGACATCCAGCTCCGCTCCTTCGATATCTAGCTTTAACAGATTGATATGTTTGATTCCCCTCGCCGCACAGAACCCTTCCAGAGTTACAGAACGGACGGAAACCGTTTCCTGGGAATCGCAAGAATGAACGATACTGCCTCTTTCTGGTTCCTGTTTGTGGAAAAGAACCTCCCCGTCTTTTCCGGCCAAAGCAGCCTCAATAAATTCAATTCTGTCGCTGCCAGACAACATGGTAAACAGGTCCGGATTAGCCTCAAATCCATAAACTCGTGCACCGCTCAGGTCGTGGATAGCACGGGAAAACTCTCCTCCATGGGCGCCAGCATCGATAACTACGCCCTCGTTAGTAATCCAGTCCGGGATCAATGTATGGTTGCAGATTAGGGCTATCTTCATTTCCGATTTTGATTTTGATTTAAAACGTAAGTTGTCTGGTAGCCATAGCCAGCCGGAATGACAGCTTGAATTTCGAGGACTGAAAAGGGGTCAAACGCGAATGGCGCTTAGAGAAGGGGGTTGATCGCCTAATTTTGTCGTCGTGATTTGGATACACGAATTTGACCTCTGGGTTTGGTCATGCGCTGGTAACCTTTGGGCCGTCGTTTGACCGCCCGA
>CAXBOL010000533.1:0-4222 GCA_963977295.1 uncultured Opitutaceae bacterium | reverse complement strand
ATAATCGAAACCACTTGCGGAAGATAGTTAGGGGGCTAACTAAATATTTCATCCCTCGATTTATGCCGTTATTAATGCTTAAAGATCTGCCGCGATACGAGTGCCTCTTGGAGTGCTCGAAGCGCTTTCCTGATCTGAATCCAAAGGCGGCCGATCTGTTCATGCATTTATTGCGATGTGCGGACGAATTGTTCGCGTTCAAGGCCGATTACCTGAGTCGCAACCATATTTCGAACGGAAGATTCACGGTTCTGATGCTGCTTTCCACCCCGTTGGAATCGTCGGATCCAGCGATGCAATTAACTCCCCGGAGTCCGGCCGAGTTGGCCGATATGGCAGGAGTGACGCGTGCGACCATGACGGGATTGATCGATACGTTGGAGAAAGATGGATTCGTGCGACGGGAGCATGATCCGAGAGATCGTCGAGCCATGCTGGTGCATCCCACGCTCAAGGCCGAGTCGTTCATGTTGGAACTCATGCCAAGATACTTTCGGCAGGTTTCCGCCATGATGGAACCGCTCGATGCCGCGGAACAAACGGAGATGCTTCGCCTGCTCGGGAAGGTGAGGGAAGGCATCGCGGCCGCCACCCGGGTCGATGCGACCCCCCCACAAACCGTATAGAATTTCAGCTAAAACTATTACCATGATTAAGAAATTTATCATCGCCCTTCTTGGCTTCAGTGCCGTTGTCGCACTCCTCGCGGTCGTGAAGGCCGCTCAATTGCAGGAAATGATGTCGGCGAATCATGCTCCGCCCCTCACTTCCGTTTCGACGGCCACGGCCCAACTGGAGGACTGGTATCCGGTCATTCATTCGATTGGGACTTTGGCCCCGGTCCAAGGCGTCACGCTGAGTTCCGAACTGGACGGAGCCATTATTCGAATTTCGGTCGAGAACGGCGCTGCGGTGAAGCAAGGCGATACTCTGATCGAACTGGACACGTCGGTGGAGCGGGCCCAACTCGCCGCGGCGGAAGCACGCACTGAACTAGCCCGTCTGCAGGTTAACCGGGCTAAAGAACTCCGCACAAAAAACACCATAAGTCAGGCGGAGCTCGATACCGCCGTGGCGCAATACGCGCAGACCCAGGCCGATCTCGCTGCGATCAAAGCCAATATCGAAAAAAAATCCATCCGGGCTCCGTTTAGTGGTCGAGTGGGAATTCGTATGGTCAATGAGGGGCAATATATCTCACGGGGCACCCCTCTCATCCCGCTACAGAAACTCGATTCGGTGTTTGCCGATTTCTATGTGCCGCAACGGCAACTGCCTCAATTGTCTCTGGGGCAGGAAGTGCGCATCAAAGTGGATGCCTTTCCGGACCAACCCTTTTTGGCCACGCTCAGTGCGATCAACCCGCAAGTTGACGCCATGACCCGCAACGTGGCGGTGCAGGCAACCCTGCCCAATCCGGGGGAAGTTCTGCGGGCTGGTATGTTCGCCGAGATCGAAGTGGTCCCGAACCGTGCCGACAAAGTCGTCGCCGTCCCGGCCACCGCCGTGGCTTATGCCTCCTACGGCAACTCCGTGTTCGTGGTCGAGCAGATGAAAGGAGAGGACGGTTCCGAGTATCAAGGAGTCCGACAGCAACCCATCACCCTTGGGCGCACCCGGGGTGATCAAGTTGCCGTCATTGAAGGCCTCAGCGGAGGAGAACAAGTGGTCAGTTCGGGGGTGTTCAAATTGAGGAATCGGTTGCCGGTGAATGTGAACAATGCCGTCACGCCAAGTAATTCGCCAAATCCTACTCCCGATAACTCGTAAGCAGCGGCGATCTGGCTCCTTCAATGTGTCTCAAATTTAATCGGTATTTGCCGTTATGTTGAAAAAAAGTTTCACCGATCTCTTCGTGCGCAAGCCGGTGATCGCTCTGGTGGTCAATATCGCGATCCTTGTGGTCGGGATCGTGGCCTACAACCAGCTTAATACGCGTCAGTATCCCCGGAGTGACAGTGCCGTGGTCAATGTTAGCACGGTCTATTTCGGGGCGAGTGCCGAGACGGTGCGGGGATATATCACCACTCAATTGGAGCGAGTGATTTCCAGCGCCGAGGGGATTGATTACATCGAATCCTCCAGCTTTGCCGGGATGAGCTCCATCAAGGTGTATCTGAGACTTAACTACGATACCAACGCGGCGTTGGCTCAGATTAGTGCGAAGATTGATCAGGTGCGCAATGAACTGCCGCCGGAGGCCGAATCACCTACGTTGAGTGTGGAGACGGCCGACAACCAGTTCGCCTCGATGTATCTCAGTTTCTATTCTGATACGCTGAGCCCCAATCAGGTCACTGACTATCTCAGTCGGATGGTCCAACCGCGCTTGGCCGCGGTGCCAGGAGTCCAGAAGGCCGATATCCTGGGGGGGCGGGTTTACGCCATGCGGGTGTGGTTGAAGCCCGAGCAATTAGCCGCTCGCAATCTCAGCCCCGCTCAGGTGCGGCAAGCCTTGGTCAACAACAACGCGCTGGCCGCGGTGGGCACCACCAAGGGGTCCATGTTGCGCATGAGTCTGGTGGCCAACACCGACTTGAAAAATGTCGACGAGTTTCGCGACTTGGTCGTGAGTGAAAACAACGGAGCGATTGTGCGGTTGGAGGACGTCGCCGAGGTTGAACTAGGGGCCGAAAATTATGATTCCGCCATGCGATTTGGTGGCACGCCGGGCACGGCGATCGGTATTTGGGTGCAGCCTACGGAGAGCACGGTTGAGGTAATCAAGCGGGTGCGGGCGGAATTTCCCGATGTGCAGGCCAGTCTGCCGCCCGGGCTCAACGGCAAGATCGCCTACGACGCGACGCAATACATCAACGACGCCTTGGAAGATATTCTGACGACCCTGTTGGAGACGCTGTTGATCGTCATGGTGGTGATCTTCCTCTTCATGGGCTCCTTCCGTTCCGTGTTCATCCCCATTGTGGCGATGCCGCTCTCGCTGGTGGGGGCAATGTTTCTGATGCTGGTGATGGGGTTCACCATCAACCTACTCACCTTACTCGCGATTGTTTTGGCCGTCGGTATCGTGGTCGACGATGCGATCGTGGTGGTGGAGAACGTGGAACGTCACATCCGGGAGGGCCACACGCCGATCAATGCGGCCATACTCGGGGCGCGAGAATTGGTGGGACCGGTTATTTCGATGACCATCACCTTGGCGGCGGTTTATGCCCCGATCGGATTCCAGGGCGGACTTACCGGCGCGTTGTTTCGCGAATTCGCCTTCACCCTCGCCGGCGCCGTGGCGGTATCCGGATTTGTAGCACTCACGCTTTCGCCCATGATGAGTGCCTATCTCCTCAAGGGCGGCGACGCCGAGGAAAAGGGACTGACCGGGATCATCAATCATCTCTTCGATCGCTTGCGCGGTCGTTATGACCGCGTAGTCGGCAGCAGCCTCAACGCGGTGCCGGTGACCCTGACGCTCGCGTTCTTGTTTACGCTGTTATTGGTGCCATTCTTTCAGTTTGCCCAAAACGAGCTGGCGCCCAAAGAGGACCAAGGCGTGCTTATGACGATTTTGCAGGCGTCTCCCACTGCGACCTTGGAGCAAACCATCATGTCGGCGGAGTCCGTGCAGAAGCTCTATGAAGCCCAGCCGGAATATGAGACCTCGTTCCAGATCACGACTCCCAATATGGGCTTTGGCGGAATGCTGCTCAAACCCTTCAAGGAACGTGATCGCACGGTGATGCAGCTCGAAGCGGATCTGCAAGCGGATGCTGCCAAGATTGCGGGCGTTCAGACCATCCTCAATGCCCCGGACGCTCTCCCGGCTGGCGGACAGTTTCCGATCGAGTTCGTGCTCCGCTCGACGGCCGATCACAGCGAAATGGTGGAGTTCGCCAACCAACTCGTCCTCTACGCCAATACCGAAGCCAATGCGGGAGGCGGGCCGCCCGTCTTCTACTTTGCGGATAGTGATTTGAAGTTTGATGTGCCCCAGACTCTGATCGACATCGACAAGGATAAGGTGGCCGCGATGGGACTCAACCTGACCGACGTCGCCCGAGACTTGGGCTCGATGTTAGGGGGCGGTTACGTCAATCGGTTCGTCAATGATGGCCGCAGCTACCGTGTCATTCCTCAAGTCGAACGCGGAGACCGTCTCAATCCAGAGCAACTGCTCAACTATCACGTCCGCGGACCTCAAGGTCAGTTGATCCCCCTGTCCACGATCGCCACACTGCACGACACGGTGGAACCGCGTAAGCTCAAC
>CAXBOL010000532.1:0-4225 GCA_963977295.1 uncultured Opitutaceae bacterium | reverse complement strand
CCTCCAAATTTCGCTCCAGTCGCCGCTGGATCCGCTCTAGCCCCTCCGCGTCAATTCGCTTCACCAAACGATCCATCGCGAACTGTTCCACGCGGCGGCGAATGTCGACGACCAGAGGTTGCACTTCATCGTCAATCCGGGAGCCAACCTTCACCCCGCAATTCGGCGTTGCGACCAACAGGCCTTCCTGCGCGAGCTGCAACAGAGCATCCCGGATGGGAGATCGACTCACCCCGTAGCGCCGCGAAAGCAGAGTTTCGCGCAGACTCTCGCCCGGTTTAAAAACCCCGCCGATGACATCGTCGCGCAAACGATGCACGACTTGTTCACGGATGGTGCGAAAGATCGGTTGGTCCGGCATGATGCGAGCAACCTTCCCGATGAATCGGATTCAATCAACCCAGATTCCATACAATAGTCGGAGAGCGGGGATGTCTAAATGTTTTTGCTCACAAAGGGAATGCAAGCGCATCGACTCAAGCCCCCTCGCAAGGGTCTTGCCTGTCGGGTTAAGGCAAAGGATGGGGTAACTAGGAGTGCCTCCAGCCCGCGACCCGAGCCGCGCCCGGCGGCAACTTCAACTTCCCCCATCAGACACGGTATTTTAGGTCATTCGTAATTCGTCTTGTTGATGTAGCGGTTCTTCATCTTCTCATCGCCCTCGAAGCGCTCAATATATCCCCAGTCTTTACCCACGCGGTGGCAAAGCCCCCATTCGATTCCTTTCAGCGGACCCGCTTCATGATCAGGCGTGCGGTAGAGTCCCAGCGCTTCCGGAGTCCCTTTCAGCACCGACATAATCTCAAAATTGATCCCGTCCGCCGCCCATTGCACCGTATTCTTTTCCGGACCGTCAGTCGTGAGGAGCGCGGCGATCCCACCTTGATAGGGCCAGATACACACTTCGTGTCCGGAGTTGGTCACGGGGTTGTAAGCACTTTTCACATAAGGCCCTTCAATCTTATCCGCAATCGCTACACCCCACTTCGGTTCTCGGCCGCCCATGAACATCTGCTCCCCCATCGGTTCTCCCTTGTAATAAAGGTAAAATTTACCTTTGAACGGGATCAAGCATGGGTCGTGCACCTTGTGACTATCGAAGCCGCCTTTTTTCTTCACCAGGAATCGATTGTCTTCCTCACCTTCCCACTCCCCGTCGCCCGAAGCCCGCACGATCGGTCCCGGCACCTTCACCCACGGTCCTTCCGGCGAATCCGCCACCGCCATGGAAATGTGCTCAAACACCCGACGCACGTAGGGCGACTCCACCACCTGGTAAACAAGGTAATACTTCCCTTCGTGCGCGAGCACCTCCGGGGTGAACACGCTGCGCTCATCGTAGTCACCCGGCCCCCCTCGACTCACCGCCACGCCCTGTTCATCCCAGTGCCAACCGTCCTTGCTGGTCGCATGCCAGACGTCGCAATAGTCCCACGGAAACGTTTTCTTGGCCGGGTCACCGGTGCCAAAGCCATAACTCGGCCCCGTCGATTTACTATACCAGACGTGATAGAGGTCGCCGACTTTGATCACCGCACTGGGATCGCGCCGCACGATTCCAGGACGATTTTCAGCTAGGTCGCCGGTGATTTTTTGAGTGCGAAATTCGAAGAACCACTCCGGACCTTTGTCGTAGTTCAAAGCACGAATCGAAGCGGAACTAAGTTTGGGAGCTTGGCCTTCTTTGGATTCGGCCAAGCCAACACTCGCCACGAGCATCAGGCCAAGCGCAACCCCGATTCGGACCGAGTGTTTGGAGCGGTAAACAAGGAGTTTAGTTTTCATAAAAGTTGTAAATAACAGGCGGAGGATTACATCACCCACAGCAACGTGACGGCCGCCGCAATCAGGACGATCACGGTAAAGATAAGGAACCCATCGCCCGCCCGATGGTGTGGGAACGTGCGCACCGTCGGACTAAAACGGAAACGGATGGCAGCATAGCCCAGCAACGGCAACGTGAGGGTCTGGGTGAACCCGGCAAAGACCACCCACGCCCGCGGGTTCGGCATTACCACAAACATCAACGCAGCACCCAGCGGCAAGGCCACCCCGAGACTACGTTCCAGCTTACGCTTGGCCGCGTCAGGCTGATCGCGTTTCAACACATCCGCCCACACCAATGCACTGCTGGCATTGTTGACCAAGAAGGTGGAATACAACACCGCACACGCCCCGATCAGAAAAAGCCCCATGCCCAGCGGACCAAAAACGGGCAGATACATTTGGGCCAATACTTCGATCAACTCCGCCCCCGCCGGTTTCGTTCCGCCTCGGGCCAACACGGCCGCCCCGAGTAAATAGAACACCACCGTGGAAACCGTGTAGAATCCCATCGAACAAATCGCATCCCACTTCATCACCCGCAACCACCCCGTCGCCCGTCGACGCCATGCTTCGGTGCCATCCGCTTCTCCTGTGTAACGACCATAGCCTTTGCGCAGACACCAATAGGGGTAGAAAAAAATCTCACCCGCCGCCATGCCGATGATCCCAAACGCCGCCAACGCCGTGGTGAGGCCTAGTTCAAAATTCTCCCCGGGAGGAAACTGGAAACTCAACCCTTGTCTCAAATCCGCCCCCGAGATCGCCCACGCGTCGTGTCCTTGCAGGGCGAAGATATTGCCCACCGAGATGACGGTGAACCCACCAACCATCACGATCATGATTCGCTCCAGGAGTCGATAACGCCCCGGCCACAACAAGGCCGCGGTGCCCGCCGCCACCACCAAGGCCCAGATGAGCACCGTAGTAGATCGCACTTCACTGACTGGCATGGCCAAGGCCAACGCCTGTCCTACCCCGCCCAACACGCCGCCCATTTGCCCAATACCGCCAAACAACATCGCCAACACCACCCACCCGATCCAATGCAAGCCCGCCGGCTTCCAACCCGGTAGCGTCGAGAGCAAAGCCAGAGAGGTGCGTCCGGATAACACCGCGGCCCGGCCCACCTCCAGTTGCACGCTCACTTTGACCACACACCCCACCAGGATGATCCAGAGTAACCAAAACCCGGCCTCCGCGCCAGCGATGGTCGTCGCAATCAGTTCGCCAGACCCCACCACCGAACCGGCAATGATGATACCCGGCCCAATTTCACTGAGCGTCCCGCGCAGGGTGGTGGGTGGTTCGCGAGTCAGAGGAAGATTTTCGGGCATCGGGGAGTCACTCATGGTGGGGCGGGGATTACACTGTCGCAACGGGGCGGCGAGATTCGCCTTAAGGAGTCGATTCAAAGGAGAGCACCACCCCACGCTCGAAGGGCGCGAGAGCGGTCCAATCGAACGTCACGCCCGTGCCTGGCACATCGGGGGCCACGGCCCGATGATCGACGATTTGGAGCGGCCGCGTCGTATACTGATCAATCGGGAAACTATGATACTCCAGCCATCCGGCGTTAGACTGCGCCGACACCAAACTCACGTGTAGTTCCTGCATGCCGTGGGAACAAACTGGCAGTCCCTTCGCACGGGCCATTTCCGCGACTTTCAACCAAGGCGTGATCCCACCGCAATTCGATGCGTCGGGTTGGATAAAGGACAACTTCGCCTGCGCGAATGCATATCCAAACTCATGTAACGTGTGGAGGTTTTCTCCCATCGCGAGCGGCATTCCCGTCGCTTCGGCAATTGTCGCCATGCCCAGATAATCGTCTGGCAAGGTCGGCTCTTCAAACCAGTGAATCTGGTAGGGCTTGAGCGCATTAGCCATTTCAATCGCCCGCTCAACCGACAGAGAATAATTTGCGTCAATCATGAAGGTGATGTCGTCACCAATCATCTCCCGCACCGCGCGAACCCGATCAACGTCGTCGGCCAAACACTTTTGTCCGACCTTTATTTTCACAGCGTCAAACCCTTGGGCCAAATACCCCCGCACGTGATTGAGCAATTTGGGCAGCGGAAAATTCAAATCGATGCCACCGCCATAAGCTCGGCAGGTTCGACCCGCCCCACCCGCCATCTGCCACAATGGTTTACCCGCGCGACGACAGCGAATATCCCACAACGCAATGTCGATGGCGGACTGCGCAAAACTTACAATGCCCCCGCGACCGACGTAGTGCATGTGCCACTCACAAAAATCCCAGACGCCTTCCACATCGTCACCGTCCTGGCCGATGAGCGCCTTGGTAAAGTCGTCCTCGATCATCGTCTTGATGGCGGTGCCGCCTTTGCCCCCGGTGTAGGTGTAGCCGGTGCCCTCGCTCCCGTCCGCCAAC
>CAXBOL010000531.1:0-4237 GCA_963977295.1 uncultured Opitutaceae bacterium | reverse complement strand
GAGAGCCAGAGTCGTGTAGGTGTAGCCAGGATACTCAACCTGCACGTAACGCTTGTCGGCGTAGGTGTCGACGTAGTCGCCGATGTAGATCACCGAACCACTGGCGCTCCACCCGTTGAGGGTCCCTTCGGTCCAGCGGTAGGACGACGAAAGGGCTCCCGTCCAGCGTGGAACCCGGGCGAGGGCGCGGCCGACTTCCTCCGGCAGATCTGGAGACCGTTCGGTGGTGGCGTCGGTGAAGGCAGCCTTCCCTTTCAAGTCCCAAGTTTCGGTGGCTTTGAGGCGCATTTCGAGGGTGGCGCCTTGAAATTTTTCCCGCCCGGCCGACACGAGTTCGGGCTGAGTCTGGTTGGCGTCGGCAATCGGATCGCGGTAGAGGGGGTTGCGCCGGGAGATGTTGCGATTAGTGAAGGCAAACGTGTGGAGGGAGTAGCGCAGGCGGCGCTCCCACTCTTCCCCTCGGAAACCGATTTCGATACCGCCAGTCGTTTCGTTGCCTTGGATCTGGCCCGTGCGGGAATCGACGCGAGTGGACGGTTCGAAGGCGGTGCTGGTGTTGGCGTAGGCCAGCAGGCGGCCGGGGATCATGATGAAATTTCCGCCGGCATGATGGGTGAGTTCGGTGGTCACATCCTGAACGTCCGGGCGCAACGCGCCGGGTTGACTGTCGACGAGGTCCAGTTCCACGCGGTCCAGACGCAACCCGGTGGTGGCAACTAAACGGCCTTCGGCAAAGGCGGCACGTTCGCTGGCTGAAACCCCGACATAGCGGGTGTCCTCGGCGCGGTCGGTGATGACGCGCCGAAAGCTATCGGGGGTGCGCTCGGGGCGGAAGTAGTCGGGATCCTCCGGATCGAAACGGCGAGCAGTGAGAGGCAGCGCGTTGCGTTCGGCGTTGTCCAATCCGAGCTGAAGGCGGGAGTAGTCGGTCTGAATCGCGTCAACCGAGACGTTTAGTTTGTGGTCTGCTTTGAGGGCGTTGAATCGCCACGTGGCAGAGGTGTCGAAGGCGAGCGCGGTGAGGGGTTGGGAGACGAATTGAGGTTCCCGGTTGCCGGCGAAGCGGCCGACATTGAGCAGATAGTCGCCGCGGGTAAATCGGTCTTCAGTCAATTCGCGCCAGACGGCTTGCACGACGCCCCGCAGACTGAGACTGCGGCTGGGTTGCCCCTCGTATTGCACGCTCGCACTGCCGGTGCGGCGGACAACGCCCGCATTGGGACCGTAGGCATGGAAATCGGCCAAGGGCAGATAACGGCCCAAGACGGGACCATTGGCGGTGGCCCGGTAGCTAGGAATACCCGGAGAGGGATTTCCTTCGTAGTTGGCGTAGTCGATTTGCCACATGGTGCTATGGGCGCGACTGTGGCGGGCGGTGATGGCGGCACTGAGCGTGGTGGTTTCGCGTTGGGCGAATTCCTCAGGTCCGTCTCGACGATCATAGCCCACGGCGACCCGATGGAATAGTCTGGTATCACCGAGGTTGCCGGAGGGGCCGCCGTTTTCGTATTCGGCCCGGTATTGTTCATTGCTGCCCACATCGACCATCCACCGCGTGCTGCTCCGACCGGGTGGGCGAGCTGTCATATAGTTTTGAATACCCCCGGGGGCGGCCCGACCGGTCACGGGAGTGAGCGGACCTTGAATCGTTTCACGTCGCCTGACACTGAGCACTTCGGGTATGCCAGTTTGCACAAACGCGTTGCGCAGGCGCGGAGTGGGAAAGCCGCGGAGGTTAAGACGATCTGAGCCGGCAACCAGATCGGCGGGGTTGTCGGCCACGATCAGGCTGAGTTCGTCTTCGAGCGCAAAGCCGAGATCATCGGATTCACCCTCGTCCCGGAGCAGGTTATTGGAAAATGGAGGGTCATTCATCTCGGCCTCGAGGTAGCCCATGCCGGTGATGTCAAAGTCGTCCTCGGTGCTGTCGGTCCGGACTTCGACCGCATCCATGATCGTGATGTCCTTGGTCGTTTTGACGGCAGGGGGAACAGTTTGCGCTGAGAGTGAGGGAAGAGCGAATAAACCACCCAGGAGAATTCCTGAAGAGAGTCCGAGGCGGCTTAGAAGTTCGGTGGGTATAATCACAATAACAATTTGTGCGACTCTGCCTTGGCCCACTGTGTTCCATGGGGCAAGCCCGGGATTACTGATGCGTCGCGTTGCGAGCTTGAATGGTAGACCTGCAACAGGGCATCTTTGCGGCATGTGGCGTGTCTGGATAGTCATCTTGTGGGGAGCGATGCTGATCGGTTGGTCGGGCTGCGCGGTGCCGCGATCACCGGAGGTGATCAAAGCTCCGCCGGTGCATCTTTTCTTGCTGGCGGGGCAGTCGAACATGGCGGGCCGAGGGGGGATCACGGCGGATCGACGGGAACCGATCGAAGGTGTGATGGCTTTGCAGCAAGACGGTTCATGGGGGTCGGCAATTGATCCCTTGCATTGGGACAAAGGCGTGGCGGGGGTCGGACTGGCACGCAGTTTTGCCCGAGCTTATCAGCAGAATCATCCCGGCGTGATCGTGGGCTTTATTCCCGCAGCGTGTGGTGGATCTCCTCTCGAAATGTGGGAGCAGGGGGCGTATTTTGCGGCGACGAAGAGCCATCCGTATGATGATGCCATCGCACGAGCACACCATGCGGCAAACTTATCAGGTGGCACGTTGATGGGGGTGTTGTGGCACCAGGGGGAGGCCGATTCGCGACCTGAACGCGCAGAGGGATACCGAAAAGGCCTGGAATCCCTGATTGCTCGGTTTCGCCGCGATCTGGGGGATGCCCGGTTACCGTTTGTGCTGGGGCAACTCGGACGCTTCGCGGGGAAGGAATGGGACGAGTCGCGAGCGCAGGTTGACGCGGCCCATCAGGCCATTGCGGCGGGCGATCCGAACATCGCCTTTGCAGACGCAGAAGGGCTAACATCAAATCCGGACATGGTTCATTTTGATGCCAAGAGTTTGGATGAGTTTGGGCGGAGATATGCCCGAGCATGGGAGGAGTTGGAGTAAAACCAGCAGTCCGATTAAATTAGACTAATTTTAACGCAAAGCTCCGCGACTTGGCGTTGAAGTCTAAATCCAAGCGGTGATTGGTATAAGTAATCAGCAGTTGCCGAGAGGCTTGCGCGCTAAACAAGCTCCAGAGTGGACAAGTTCTCAGGAGTGGCAATGGTGGCGCCGATGAGCGACGAAGTATCCACCTCAGCGAAAGCAGTCCCGGCGGGACTGGAAGTGCGCACATATTATGTGCGGGAACGTAACGCCTTATTGGCACAAGCGGATTTCGGTGAGCTGTTTGTCGACTATTATCTGCACTTGGCCGACCACGGGATCAAGGTTTCGCCAGAGCATGACGCGATCTTCAAGCGCGCACTCGTCGGATTCGTCCTGCATTGTGCGTCGCAGCCGTGGAATGTGATGACCGCGTGGACGATCAATTTTCAGCAGCCGTTGGTGAATCTGTTTTTGACCGGCGACAATGAAACCGGAGCGGTGACCGGGCGGGTTTTTGATGAGAATGTAAAGGTGATGCCGGAGAATCTCTTTTTTGCGGATGTAATTCGAGGCAAAGGGGAGAAGCGACGAAGCTCAGTCAGTTTTACAGGTGATGATGCGTTGGTCGCCGTTGAAGCATTCTACACCCAAAGCGAACAACGCGGTGCCCGCTACTTTCAGTTGGCGGAAGAGTCGTTCGCTATGGTGAGTGAACATCCGGATTGCGACATGCCTTGGTTTAAGGCGCTGACGGTGGCGGATGTGGAAAAAATCCATGAAGTCGAGTCGACCAATTTGATGGAGCGTCGGATTCAGCGTTGGGACTGCGGCTGCAGTCAGAAACGCATGTTACAAGTGCTCGCCCCTGCTTATCAGGGAGATGGCGAGGCCTTGTTTGGCGAAGATCAGAAGATCGAAATCCGGTGTCCCCGCTGTAGTGCCCGGCATACGATCACGCGAGAAGCGTTGGAGGCGTATGTCGCCGCGCTGGGGAGTGATGGAGTGTAAGGCTTAATGGATTTATCGGCCCGCAGCCAACCCAGTGGTATAAGGTTCAACGCAAAGTCACCAAGCCGGTAAGAACGCAAAGTTAAGCAGTTGAATAACTTGCTGCGCAACTCGGCGGCTCCGCGACTTGGCGTTAAAGTCTAAATCCAAGCGGTGATCAGTATGAGAAGGGAAAAGCAACGTGGCCACTCAGATGGAGTCGGGGTATAAAACCCCTCCTACGTGGGGAACCGGGGA
>CAXBOL010000530.1:0-4248 GCA_963977295.1 uncultured Opitutaceae bacterium | reverse complement strand
GATGGGGTTTAGATTTAGCCACGGTAAGACCGAAGGTTGGAGGGCGGAGCTGGGTCAAGGATATGGAAGTGAATCGTGCAGTTGAAAGTGCCCTTTCGTGTCCTTCGTGTGTTTCGTGGTTAACTGGTTTGGAAGGGGAGGTCGCACGTTGAAGACCAACCGGGACATGTTTGCGGAGGGCGAAGGGTTCTCGCTGGATTCGATGTTGGATATCGTTTTTCTGCTGTTGATCTACTTCATGGTCACGGCGGCCTTCGTGAAAGAAGAGGCGGATATCAGTATGTCGCTGCCGAGTCGGGTGGAGCAGGACGAGCCACTCGATATGCCGGAAGAGCAAGTGCTCGACATCATGGGAGATGGTTCAGTCTGGCTGAATGGTCAGCCGTTTGACGATGCGATGAGCCACGATTTGCCGGAACTCACGCGCACGCTGTCGCTGTTTCGGGTGGCGGCCGAAGATGCGGGAGTGCCGGCGTTTATTGTGGTGCAGGCGGAAGACGATGCGCGGCATCAACGGATCATCGACGTGCTCAACGCCTGCGCCGTCGCGGAAATTTCCCTCGTCTCGTTTAACCTCGAATGAAGACGCGAACTCACAATCTAGCCATCGCGGGTAATCCCAGGGTAGGGGTGTCGCTTGCCGACGCCCGTAGGCTGACGGGGATTGACGATTCGCAAGCGATGGCACGAGCCAAGGAGACGCGGGCGTCGGCAAGCAACGCCCCTACGTGGGGGACGCAGGTGTCGACAAGGTGGGCGAGGAGGATTCGTGGCCAATAAACCGCAACGACGAAGCACACTCTTTTGGGTGATTGTGATCAGTGCCGGGGTTCATTTGCTGGTGGGTGCGGTGGTCGGGTCGTGGAAGATTTATCATTACACCCAACCCCCGGAAGCGACGTTTTCGTCGCCGCCGCCCGCGACCCGCATTCCGCCCGTGAATCAGGAGTTCCGGGTGCAGATGCAGCAGTTGCAGCAGCAGAGTGCGAGGCCTCCGAGTCAGACCGCCGGGCAGGTCGATGGGCTGCTGAGTCAGTCGCTGGATCGGCTCGATAGTCCGGGGGGGGCGTTTGGCACCTCGGCCTTGAACGGCACCCCGGTGGTGGTGGGTGCGGGAGGAGGAGGGCGCGGGTTGGGGCGTTTGGCGGGAGGCGGAGGAGAGTTGGGCCTCGGCGTTTCGGCGGTTGATTTCTTTGGCATTAAGAAACAGGGCGAACGCGTGGTCTTTATTGTTGATGGCGGGGCTTCGATGGTGGAGCCGGAGCGAGGGGATTTGCCGGGCTATGATCGCGTAAAAAAGGAGTTGGTGGCGATGATCGACGCCCTGTCGCCGGGCACGTTTTTCAACATTATCGTATTCGGTCGCGACATCGATTTGTATGCGCCGCGCATGGTGGTGGCGACGGCGGACAACAAGGCGCAGGTGGCGGAGTGGGTGGGACCGTATTGGCGACTGACGGACGGCCAAATCGAGAAACGCGGCCCGTTTCGGAAAAACTATGAACCGGAGATGGTGGACTGGAACGGAGATGGCGGAAGTTCGCGGATGGATCTGGCGTTGGCCGCGGCGTTGGAGTTGAGAGCGGATTTGATTTTCATGATCACTGACGGCACACCTTCGATTCGGGAGGTGCGCAAAGACATTGAAGACAGCCGTTGGCAGCAGCGATTGGAAAAGTATGCGACGGAGCGGGCGCGCTTCGAGGCGAGTGTGAAAGGGCAGAAGGAAATGGCCGCGTATGAGAAGGAGCGGGCGGTGTGGCAGGCCGAGCGTGATCGGATCGTGGCGGAGCGTCAGGCCAAGGGATTACCCCCGGTGGTGCGGGAAGGAGGTTCGCGGGGCGCGCCGAGGCGGCCTGGTCCGTCACGACCGAGTAGGCCGTCGAGTTATGTGGAATTGGACGACTTGCAGCGTTACGTGCGCAAGCGGGCGCGGGAACTTTATGAGAGTCAGGGCAAGATCCTGCCTAGTCTGAGTGTGGTCGGATATTCGCCGAATTCGAAGGGCACCGCCGTGATCGAAATCCTGGCCAAGACCTTTCCCGATGGATCCTCGCGGGTGATCGGCGCGTTTGATGCGTCGACGACGCACTGAAATTGAAGAAGCAAGTTTAAGTTTGAGTTGAGGCGATGGCTTGGAGGGATCATGGGACCGGGATAAAGTCGGTGTGGGCCTGCGAGCGTTAAACGTGGCGGAGAGGCGGCATAGACTGGTTTGTTTTCCAACCGCAAAGTCCGCGAAGATCGCTAAGTTGGAAGAGGGCAAAGGGAAGCCAAGGGAGACCCACTTTAACTTAAACTTTGCGTTTCAACTTCAATTCCTGCGCCCTCCCTGGCTTTTCGTGCAAATGGAGGTTTGAAAGTGAACGGTTTGTGGGCAGGATTGGCCCCTATGCCGACTGTTAAGAAACTTTTGCACACCCGCATGCGGGTGAATGATATCGAAGCCACGGTGAAGTTTTACACCGAGGCGTTGGGCCTGACGGAAAGTCGTCGGCACACCTCCCCGCGCGGGGCGCAGCTCGTATTTTTAACGACACCCAACAGCGAAGAGGAGATCGAAATCTGCCAAATGCCTCCGGGCGCACCATCGGTGGAAGTGCAACCCGACCTGATGCATCTTGCGTTTGAGGTAGATGATCTGGTCGCGTTTGCCGCAGAAGCGAAAGCCAAGGGCTATGAGCTCAGCGATGGCCCGACGCCCAGCGGCAGTGGCATGATCGCGTTCTTCGATGCTCCCGAAGGCTACGAAGTGGAGCTGATCGAACGCTCGAAGAAGTAACCGGTCTTAGGCGAACGACAAATTTTAGAAGCGGCACTGCGGCGCCGCTTTTTTGTGGTCCGCTATAGGGTCTGGTGCAGGGCTGGCGACTGTCGGCACACCGGCCGTCCGCTGCTCTGCGATCAGGCGGGTGAAGCTGTCCGGAAACTTATTCCGGGCATGCCTATCCTCAATCAACTCGATCTCGTTTCAGTCAATTCAAAGAATTACGGAATGACCCCTTTTTACTCTTGGTTTGCCAAAAAGCCCTGGGTCTATCCCCTTCCAAAGTGAATGCAGGCGAACACTCCCTCCTTCCCGTAGGGCTTAAAAAGGGAATTTCCATCTGTCATTATCAAAACAGAACGATGATGATGTTCTCTAAATGAAGTCAGGTTTTGGATTTTTATGAATCTTTCAGATGTAACAGGTAGACTTGGCGATCATGTGCGCGATTCGGTCGTGATCACAGAAGCTGAGCCCATTGATCTTCCCGGGCCACTCATCGTCTGGGTCAATTCTGCGTTCACGCAGATGACCGGATACTCCGCCGAGGAGGTGATCGGGCAAACCCCGCGCCTATTGCAGGGCAATGATACCGACCCAGAGGTTCGCAGGCGCATTCGCGACGCCCTCAAAGCCTGGCAACCGGTGCGTGAGGTCCTGAAGAATTATACCAAGGACGGCACGCCGTTTTGGATTGAGCTCGATATTAAACCCATTCCCGACGCAACCGGCTATTTCCATTACTGGGTGGCTGTTCAGCGCGACGTCACAGCCCAGGTCGCCCACCAACAGGCGCTCAAACGTGCGCGCGACGAAGCAGAGTCGGCCAATCGATTAAAATCTGAGTTTCTGGCCAATATGAGCCATGAAATTCGCACGCCCCTTAACGGTGCTCTGGGTATGGCTCAGATCCTTGCCCGGAGTGAGTTGAATGAATTTCAACGCGAGGCAGTCGAAGACATCATCAGCTCCGGGCAGTCGCTCTTGGGCCTGATTGAGGATGTTTTGGATATCTCAAGGATCGAAGCGGGCCACTTGTATCTGGAGGCAAATCCCACCAAAGCCGATGATCTGATTACCGCGGCTGAGCAGGCGGTGCGCGGCCTCGCGAAGCAGAAGGGCCTCACCCTGCGTGTCGAAGCCGGGCCCGGATCACAGGTGCCGTTCCTTGGTGACGAAAGACGCCTACTACAGGTCCTGATTAATCTTGTCGGCAATGCGGCGAAATTTACCGAGCAGGGCGAAATAGTCTTAACTAGCGCGATTGAAAACGAGCAGGTCATTTTCGTCGTGCGCGATACCGGGCCAGGAGTTCCCGTCAATATGCGAGAGGCGATCTTTGATCGCTTCTGTCAGGTCGACAGCTCCAGCACCCGTAACGACGGCGGCGCAGGCCTCGGCCTGACCATTGTCAAGCAGATCGTTGAAGCGTCCGGCGGTGTGGTCGCCGTTGACGAAGCGCAGTTCGTAGTCTCCGACTT
>CAXBOL010000529.1:0-4250 GCA_963977295.1 uncultured Opitutaceae bacterium | reverse complement strand
GGATAAGAAGCTGTTTTCCTGAGAAAATATCTTGGGTAAAATTCACGTTCATCGCTTAACTCTTCTTACGATGCCTACTGTTCTTACTATTTTGCCAGAGGGATTTGAAGAGATCGAAGCGATTACTCCAATCGACCTTTGGCGGCGGGCGGGTTTCGAGGTCAAAACGGCCAGTCTCAGCAGCGCCACCGCCGTGGTCGGTCGCAGCGGAGTCAAGATCGCCGCCGACTCCGCCCTTGCAACCATCGGTAACCAAACGACGTTCGATCTGCTCTTTCTACCCGGCGGTCCCGGTGTGGCTCGTTTGCGAGAATCCCCTGAAGTCATCGAAATCGTCGGTCGCCATGCGATCGCGGACAAATGGATCGCCGCCATCTGTGCCGCGCCCCTCGTGCTGCACGATGCCGGACTATTGTCGGGCCGTCACTACACGGCTCATCCGTCTGCCAACTCCGAATTGCCCCAGATCCGCACCGACGAAAACGTCGTGGTGGATGGTAAAATCATCACCTCTCGCGGTGCCGGGACCGCCATGGAATTTTCCCTTCGCGTAATTACCCTTTTGGCCGGAGAAGAACTCGCGAACAAAATACGCTTAAGTATTTGTGCGTAAGATTGTTGTTAGTTCTCGTGCCCATCGTCGGGAGTCGACAATTTCTGCTATTAGGATCCGCGTCCAACCGGATCACTGATGGCCCTTTGATGGCAGAAATTTCATTCATCTTAACCCTTGGTCGCCCCCGCGGGACGCGACGGGGCGAAGCATTGTGTGCGGCATAGCTGGATTTTGGTCTAAGACCGCTGATGTAACGACTCGGGAGTCTGCGGTAGGTCGTATGCAAAACGCGATGCTTCACCGGGGTCCAGACGATGGAGGTCAAATATCGCTCGGCCCCCTGACTATGGGAATGCGGCGGCTAGCAATTTTTGATCCCGCCCATGGGGCGCAGCCGATGCAGACCGATGATGAGCGTTTTCACATCGTATTCAACGGGGCTATTTTCAATCATCGTGAACTACGCACCGAAATCGAGGCCACCGGCATTTCGTTTTCGACTCACTGTGACACTGAAGTGCTGCTCAAAGCTTGGGCGCTTTGGGGTGAAGCTGTGCTACCCCGATTACGGGGCATGTTTGCCTTCGCCATTTGGGATGACCAAACTGAATCGCTGACTCTAGCTCGCGATCCTCTCGGAATCAAGCCGCTCTATTTCAGCGAACGAAACGGCGCCCTGCTCTTCGCTTCTGAATTAAATGCGTTGTGTGCAAGCCAGCAGTTCGATGCCGAAATTGATCCCGTCGCAATCGATGATTTTTTGCGTCATCTCGGTGTGCCCGTGCCTCGCACCATCTACCGAAACGCCCGCAGTCTCCGCCCGGCCGAGGTCGCGATTTGGCGAGCCAGCACCATGAAAATCAGGCGCTACTGGCAGCTGCCGCAAACCCACCCCGAACGACTCACCGATCGAACTGAGTTTGTGACCGCCCTGCGCGGTCAACTTGAATCGTCAATCGCCGCTCACCGTTTAGCCGATGTTCCGGTTGGAGCGTTCCTATCCGGCGGACTGGATTCCGCCGTGGTCGTCGGCTTAATGTCCCAAGGCAGCTCGGAGCGCCTTAAAACGTTTTCCATCGGGTTCGAGGAAAGCTCGTTTTCCGAAGCGGACGCAGCTCAGGAAACAGCGAACCATTTTGGCACCGATCATCACGCCATCACGCTGACCGGCCATGAAACCGCGCAGAAACTGCCCGGATTTCTTGCGTCGCTGGACCAGCCGACGGGCGACGGTCTGAACACGTTTGTCGTTTCTCAGGCGGCGCGCCAAGGCGGGGTAACCGTTGCCCTGTCCGGACTCGGGGGGGATGAACTTTTTGGTGGCTACCCCCAGTTCAGGCAAAGCCCCCAAATCGCACGGTGGCTGCCTTGGTGGAGACAAATCCCACTGCCCCTAAGATCAGCGGTCTGCCGCCGGCTCGAACGTGGTAGCACTCGTGCGCGTCGCTTGGCTGACGTCATTAGAAATTCCCGGGATCTCCATGATGTGGCGGACCGGCAACGCGAGGTTCTGAGTGACAGGGCTCGCACAAGCTTATTGCTCCAGCCCGTAGCCCCTCATCCACACCCGGCTCAGGACGAATTACGGGCTGTTACGGAAAGTTCATCTGCCGAGGAAATAGTAAGTGCCTGGGAACTGAACACCTACATGGCCGATGTGCTTCTGCGGGACAGTGATGTTTTCAGTATGCAAGCTTCACTTGAACTTCGCGTCCCACTCGTGGACCGCCCCCTGGTTGAATGGGTGTGGCAACAAGACTCCCGATTCAAATTCGATCGACAGACACCCAAAGGAGCGCTCAGGGACGCCGTCGCCGATTTCTTACCTCCCGGTTTGATGAACCGCCGCAAACAAGGATTCTCGCTACCGTTTCCTGCATGGATGAGAGGCCCTCTCAAGTCGTTTTTGGAGGAAACCCTTTCCATCGAAACTATCCGGAATACAGGCTATTTGAACCCTCAGGGAGTCAGCAATTTTTGGAGTGATTTTCGAGATGGTGCCAAGAATAAAAATTGGTCCAGAGTCTGGAGCCTCGCCGTGCTGGTGGCGTTCTTAAATCGAAAAGGTCGGTCGTGAACACACTGCTATTGGCACCTGCAATGTTCTCATCTGAAGGCGGCATCGAGCGCATGATGCGGCTGTATCTCAAAGCTCTATGTGAGAACGCCGGCCCTCAAGAATCTCTAGACCTGATTGCCCTCAACGACCCCGATATTCCCGTCGAACGCCGAGCCGCCTATGCGGATAGCCATCTCCGATCCGCTACCGGAATGGGGGGCAACCGATGGAGATTCACACTCCGTGCAATTTGGTGCTCATTTCACTGTGATCGTGTGATCGCGGGACATTTTCATCTGCTACCTGTGCTTAATTTGATCCGTCGATTCCGGCCGAAACTCGACCTGTTTATCGTCGCACACGGGACGGAAATTTGGCGACCATGGAGCGAGAAAGAACAAGGCCAAGCCCGCCGAGGAATAAAGTTCTTAGCCGTGAGTCGATACACCCGGAATCGGATCGCCCAACGCTGCCCCGGACTACGCGAGGCGCAATTGCACATTGTGCCAAATACGATCGACCCTTCCCTTCCTCGTGCGATCTCACCAGCAGTGGCTCGTGAACGCGGCCTGATTCTGAGCGTCGCTCGATTGTGTGCAGAGGATAACTACAAGGGAATTGATCATTTGATTCAAGCGATGCCAACAATCCTTAAGGAATGCCCCTTCGCCCGCCTACGGATCGTCGGTCGGGGGAATGACAGAACACGCTTGGAGGATCTGGCTCGAGCCCATGCGCCCGGAAAAGTTGAGTTTGCCGGTTTCGTCCCGGATGCTGATATGCCCAAGGAGTATTCCCAAGCCCATCTATTTGCACTGCCCAGTCGCGATGAGGGATTCGGCTTGGTGTATCTGGAGGCATTTTCTTTTGGCACCCCGTGCATTGCGGTTTCGGCCGGTGCGGCGGAGGAGTTACTCACGCCAGAGACGGGTCGCTGCACCGCCTACGGTGATGTGTCCGACTTGGCCGCTAAGGTGATAGACGCATTGGGCAACTTCAGCACCTTTTGCCACAACTTGAGAGTCCCTCTCGAAACATGATATCCATCCCAATGGAACTTGTATCTCCACCCTCATCCCCTTCTCCTTTCAATTCGTGAGCGCCCCCCTTGAACCGCTGATTATAGAATCAGGACGAACCGAAAAGCACTATTGGCGCGATCTTTGGCGATTCCGCGAATTGACCGGATTCCTAGCTTGGCGCGACATCAAGGTGCGCTACAAGCAGGCGGTTCTGGGCATCAGTTGGGCTGTGATTCAACCTGCCGTCCAAACGCTGCTGCTGACATTTGTATTTGGCAAACTGGCAAAAATGCCGGCGGGGGATCTTCCTTATCCACTCATCGTGCTTTGCGGGTTGCTCCCTTGGCAGTTGTTCACATCAGCGTTCAATGGCTCGGGCAACAGCCTAGTGGGAAATTCGCATTTGATCAGCAAAGTCTATTTCCCCCGTTTGGTCGTGCCCATTTCCGCTCTAGCTGTTTCACTGGTGGATTTCGGGATAATGTTAGTTTTAACCCTGCCACTAGTGATCGTTTTTGTTGGACCTTTAGGATGGCAGCTTCTGTTCCTACCCATGTTTGTGCTACTCGCGCTGCTCATTGCACTCGGTGCGGGCCTCTGGATTACTGCACTT
>CAXBOL010000528.1:0-4251 GCA_963977295.1 uncultured Opitutaceae bacterium | reverse complement strand
CCCTGTTTTTCTTTCTCACGATTTCGCTCATCACCACGGCGTGCCATGCTGCGGCTAAACCCAACATCTGGGTGCTCACCGATATGTCGGATCCGCGCGACACGAGACCAGGGGGACACCCGTTCAACGATCCCGACGACATTTGCTCGATGGCAGCACTGCTGCTGGAGGCCAATCGTTTCAACATCGTGGGCATTTCGTTTTCGTCCAACACCCGCATCGGTCTTGCCGATCCCACGCCCTTCGTGAACGACGTATTTGTCGCGGCCTACGCCAATGATCAACCGTTCCTCAATGCGACCTTTGGCGGCTACCCACCGACCATCCCTTTCCTTCGCTCCAGCATCAACCGCGACGGGGCTCCCCAGAAATTTGATCCGGCCGCCAATTACCGTGACTTGACCCGTTTAGAAACCGTCAAAAAGCTAGTTGATTTCGCGACGACAGAGCCAATTTACGTGCTCTGTTGGGGACCGCTCACCGAGGCCGCCATCGCGGTCCAACACTGCCTCACCACGGGGAACGAAGCCGCGCTCGCGAACATGACGTTCGTCTCCCATTGGACGAAGTCGTGGATCGCTCAAGGCACTCCGGAGACCCCATTCAAGGTCGCCAATTGCAACGACGATGCCCGCGCTTGCGCTTTCCTCCACGATCAGGCCCTGAAAGATCCGCTCGTCAAATTCATCGAACTCGGTTCGGTCGGCCAAACCGGCGTGGTCAACGGTGCGGCCGACTACCCCCATTTCGAGCGATTCCGCCAAAGCCGCCTGGGACAAATTTTTATTCATTCCAAGTTCTACGGCGGTAAACCGGACCAATCCGACGGCGCCACCTTCTGGCTCCTCGTCGAAGAGCTGGGCGCTACGCTCGCCGACTACCCGCAAAACGGCACCCTCGACCAGACCACCGAAGAACACGCTCGCGACCAGTTTCTCGCCGACGGTCATGCGATACTCGACGACCTGCTCGCCCGCTCC
The DNA here is from genome assembly GCA_963977295.1 of uncultured Opitutaceae bacterium. Lineage (GTDB taxonomy): Bacteria > Verrucomicrobiota > Verrucomicrobiia > Opitutales > Opitutaceae > Actomonas. The sequence continues at coordinate 3,271 of CAXBOL010000528.1, read as the reverse complement.
GATGCCGCGGCGCAAGCCCATCACCCTTTTCCCGATTCGTTCATCGCCGACACTTTTACCTACGTTTATCAATTCATCAACGGCACCTACTCCCTCTACGCGCCTGTCGAGTCGACCTACGAAATTTTCGCGACCAACGGCGAACGCGTGATGCACGGCAGCCTCCCGCGAGGAAACCGCCAACTCGACTTCTCCTCATTGCCTTGGGGCGACTATCGGGTTGTGATGCAGGGGGCCGGACTCACCCAGGAATTCCCGCTCGCTAAAACGAAAACCATTCCGGCCACCCCCAATCTCAAAACGCATTAATCCCCTTCCATGAAAACTCATTTAGTTACCCGCCTGCTCGCCTTCGTCATGGCTTCCTCCCTCGCGACCGCCGCGGAAACTCAGGTTTCCATTACCGGTGAAAATTTTCACATCAACGGAAGTCCCACTTACGAGGGTCGCAACTGGCGGGGCCACTCCATCGAGGGTCTGCTCATGAACGCCCGCTTGGTCCAGGCCACGTTCGACGATGTGAATCCCGCCACGCGAGAGCGTTGGGCCTATCCCGACACTGGCGTATGGGATGCGGAACGCAACGTGCGCGAATTCCTCGCCGCGATGCCCACCTACCGTCGCCACGGGTTACTGGGCCTCGCCGTCAATCTGCAGGGCGGCTCGCCCGAAGGTTATTCCAAAACCCAACCCTGGGAAAACAACGCCTTCAACCCCGACGGCTCACTGCGCCCCGCCTTCGCCGAACGCATGGGACGCGTCATCGACTTCGCCGACCAACTCGGCATGGTCGTCATCCTCGGGTATTTCTACTTCGGCCAGGATCAACGTCTCACCGACGAAGCCGCCATCATTCGCGCCGTCGACGCAGCCACCAACTGGATCCTCGATCGGGGCTGGCGCAACGTCATCATCGAAGTGAACAACGAGTGCGACGTCGGCGCTTACGATCACGCCATCCTTAAACCTGCTCGCGTCACCGAACTCATCGAACGCGTCAAAACCAACACCCGCAACGGACGCCGGCTCCTCGTGAGCACGTCCTTCAAGGGCAACACCGTGCCCACCTCCAACGTCGTCGCCGCCTCCGACTTCGTCTTGGTGCACGGCAATGGGGTGCATGACTCCAAACGCATCGTTGAAATCGTCGAACAAACCCGCGCCCTTCCCGGCTATACGCCCAAACCCATTGTCTTCAACGAAGACGACCACTTCGGGTTCGATCTGCCCAAAAACAACTTCATTTCCGCCGTATCCGCGCGCGCCGGATGGGGCTACTTCGACTTTCGGATGGACGGCGAGGGCTACGACGCCGGTTACCAAAGCGTGCCCGTCAACTGGGGCCTGAGCTCCGACCGCAAGATCGGTTTCTTTAAACTCCTCGCTGAGATCACGGGGGCAAATCCCGCCACCCCCTAACCTTCTTCGATTATGTCGCGCGAATTACGTCCCTCCTGCTGCTGGCGCCACATCGTCAGCCTCCTCGTCCTCCTCAGCCCCACCATTCTGGGGGCCAAGAGTATCAAAGATCTTAATCTCCCGCGCCCCCTGCCCGCCTTTGTCGTGCCCATCACCACGTTTGGCCAGCGGCCCGACTGGTCGCCCGACGGCAGTAAGATTGTCTTCCTCGAAAAAACCTGCGGCGACGTTTATGAGGTCGACCTGGCCACTCGCGAAATCATCCCGCTGACCCATGATTTCCCCCACGCCGGTTACACCCGCGCACTGTATCTGGCCAATGGGGACATCCTGCTGACCGGTTCGCGCACGTTCGACATCAAGAACCCCTTTGCGGGTCGACACGAGGATCAAGCGGAGTTCTGGGTCATGCGTCCGGGTTCCGGAAAACCTCCCGTGCCCTTGGGGGTCAATTGCCGCGAGGGTCCCGCCGTTTCCCGCACCCAACTTCGTCTCAACTGGGCCCTGCACGACGAACTCCACCTCGCCGACATCGTCTACGACGCCGACGATCAACCGTCCCTCGCCAACCATCGGGTGATCCTGACCGAGAAAGACCTCCCGCTCGAAGGCTGGCACATCGAGGCCCAAAATTTTCGGCCCGGTGCTGAACACGAGATCATTTTCAACATGTTCGACCGCGACCATAACTTCCTCGCCGAGGTCATGGGACTCGATCTCACCACCGGCAAGATCACCAACTATTCCAACCGCCCCGATCGCTACGACGAACCCGAGGGCATTTTCCCCGACGGTCGTCGCATACTGGTCGAGAGCAGTCGCCAACATCACAACTATCCAGGTCTGAAAAATTTCGGCCCCATCGACCTGTGGGTGCTCGAACTCGACGGCACTTCGCGCATGACGCGCCTGACCTATTTCAACGACGACCCCCTCTACAAATCCTCCCAAGGCGTCATCAGCCCCAACGGTCGTTACATGGCTTTCCAGATCTCCAAAACCAACGACACGACCGGCTGGGGCTACGGTATCCTCCTGATGGATATTCCAAATTACCTGCAGTCCATGGGCATCGCCTTCCCCTAAAACCTTTCTCTTTCTTCGTTTTCCCTCTCGTTCTCCCGCCGGACCCGTCCAGCGTCCCTCTGTGAGCAATCCCACCACCGCCTGCTTCCCGTCAGATCACGCCCTGTTCCGGCCGGGGCAAATCGCCGGACAGAGGCTCAAAAATCGCTGGGTGATGGCCCCGATGACTCGCACTCGTTGCCCCGAGGGCGTGCCCACCGCCGTTGTTGCCGAATACTACCGCCGACGTGCCGCCGCTCACGCCGCGACCGCGCACGATCGAGAGGCACTTCTCGCCTCCTTCAGTCGGGCCGCCGCCGAGGCCAAAGCCACCGGGTTCGACGGAATCGAACTCCACGCTGCCCACGGCTACCTGCTCGATAGTTTTCTCCGCACGGGCGACGTCGGCTACGTGCAAACGATCGTCGCCGAAACCCGCCGCCAAGTCGGTCCCGATTTCCCCCTCATTCTCCGGTTTTCCACCTGGACAGTTACTGACTACGCCGCCCGTTACATCGCCAGCCCCTCCCATTTGGCTCAGTTATTGGAAGCCCTCGCCTCCGCCGGGGTCGATGTGTTTCACCCCAGTGTCCGTCGCTACTGGGAACCTGCCTTTCCGGGCGAGGTCGGCACCCTCGCCGGGTGGACCCGGAAATTGTCCGGTCTTCCTGTGATCGCCGTCGGCAGCATCGGACTCGAGACGTCGCAATATTCTGGTTCCGGCCCAGCCAGCCTCGCTTCGCTTTATCAAAATTACGATCACGGCGATTTCGACTACGCGGCCGTG
>CAXBOL010000527.1:0-4270 GCA_963977295.1 uncultured Opitutaceae bacterium | reverse complement strand
CGCCCGCCAAGACTTCTTCTTCTTTCTCGCGACGGAATTGGTTGGTGTAGAGGTCGTAGTAGTGACCGCGCTGACGGAGGAGTTGTTCGTGGGTGCCGGATTCTTCGATCCGTCCCTTGGTGATCACGAGGATGCGGTCGGAGCGGCGGATGGTGCTGAGGCGGTGGGCTATGACGAAACTGATCCGACCGGTGAGCACTGACTCGAGTCCGCGTTGGATGAGTTGCTCGGTCTCGGTGTCGATGGAGGATGTGGCCTCGTCCATCACGAAAATTTGCGGATTCGCCAGCAGCGCGCGGGCGAACGAAATGAGCTGCCGTTGTCCGGTCGAGAGTTGGTTGCCGCCTTCGCCGACGCTGGAGTCGTAGCCCCCGGGGATTTCGCTGATGAATTCGTGCGCGTTGACGAGTTTAGCCGCGGTTTCGACCTCGTCATCGGTCGCGTCCAGGCGACCGTAGCGAATGTTTTCGCGGATGGTGCCTTTGAAGAGATGCGGAGTCTGCAACACGATACCGAGCTGTGATTGGAGCCAGGCCAGACCTCGGTCGCGGTAGTCCACGCCGTTGATGAGAATCTGCCCGGATACCGGTTCGTAGAAACGACAAACGAGGGACACGATGGTGCTTTTGCCGCCGCCGGACGGGCCCACGAGGGCGATGGATTCACCGGGAGCCACCTTGAGGTTGAAGTTTTTAAGCACCGGCGTGCCGTCGCTGTAGTTGAACGAAACGTCGCGAAATTCGATGGTGTCGATCTGGGTGGGGAGTCCGTCCGGTGCGAGGACCACCGACTGCGAGCTCGGTGCGGTCGACGCGAGCGAGGCGATACGCGCAAGGACCGCGGGACTGTCCTTGATGGCGGGATCCGTTTCAAGCAGGCCCATGACACGTTCACCGGCCGCTTGCGCGGCTTGGATTTCGGTGAGGCGCTGGGCGAGCTGATTGATCGGCTGAAAGAACATGCCGGCAAAATTTACGAAGGCGATGAGGGTGCCCAAGCTGATGACCTCCTCCGAGGCCATCCAACCCCCGCGCCATAGGGCTATACCGGCGGCGAGACTGCCGAGGGTGACGACGATGGGAAAGTAGACCGCATTCAGCCGGGCGTTCAGCACGGCGGCGTCAAACATGCGGGAGGAGAGTTGTTTGAATTCGGAGAGATTCTCCGTTTCGCGCACCAGCGTCTTGGTGGTGCGCACGCCTTGGATCGATTCGTTGTAGCTTGCGGTGATCTGCGAATTGTATTTGCGCACGTCGCGAGCACTGAAGAGCAGACGTTTTTGAAAAAAGCGGGAGATCAGCGCGAGGGGCGGGACGACCGAAAGCACGATCAGGCCGAGTTTCCAATTCAGCACGAGCAAACTGATCGCAATCATCAGCACGAAACTCAGGCCCCATACGATGCAGTCGCTGGTGAGGCGGGAGATGAGCCAGCCGACCGGTCGGGTGTCGAAGAAGGCAAATTCGAGTTCTTGGAGACGATCAAAACTGTCGCGACGAATGTCGTGGGCGAGCCGGTTGGATACGTTGCCGGCGAGAAAAATGAAACCCCACACGCACGTGCAGAACGTGAGCGTAATGCCGAAATAGACGGCGGCGTAGAGAGTGAAGTTGGCCGCGACTCCGTCGCGAATGACCCCGTCAATCACCCAACGGGTCACGAACGCGAAACTGGACTCGCACACCGCGAGGAACAGTGACGCGAAGAAAAGCGGGATGAGGAACCGTTTGAGGAAAAACGCCCGCCGGATGATCTTCCACCACAGACCGGCGTCCAGCTTGGCTTTGAAATCGTCTTCCTGGGGGAACGGCGCGCTCATGAGGCGGGTCCTCCGGTCGGCGTTGGATCGGCGAGCTCGTCGCGGAATTCGTTTTCGACGTTGGTTTGGATCTGCCACAACCGCCGATAGAGGCCGTCTTGCGCTGAGAGTTCGGCGTGGGTGCCAGATTGAATGATGTGCCCATGGTCGAGCACGATGATACGATCGGCATGCACGAGGGTCGCGAGACGGTGGGCGATGACCAACGTGGTGGTCTTGCCGTGGCGGGTCTTGAGCGCGTCGAGAATCATCGTCTCGGTTTCGGCATCGATGGCGCTCATGGCATCATCGAGGATCAGGATCGGGGCGTTTTTCAACACCGCCCGGGCAATGGCCACGCGTTGGCGTTGGCCACCGGAGAGCGTCACGCCACGCTCGCCAATGACAGTTTCGTAGCCGTGCTCAAAAGACAGAATGGTGTCGTGGATGCTGGCCATGCGCGCGGCATTTTCGATCTCATGATCCGGGGCTCCACCACGGCCAAGACGGAGGTTTTCGCGCAAGCTCTTGGAGAAGAGGAAAGGCTCTTGCATCACCACCCCGATCTGTTCTCGCACCCATTTACGGGGCAGCGAGCTCAACTCGTGGTTATCGAATTTGATCGACCCTTCGCGGTAGTCGTAGAGCCGCAGTATCAGGTGCATCAGGGTGCTTTTGCCGGAACCGGACGGACCCAGAATGGCCAGAGTTTCGCCTGATTTGACTTCGAAGGTGATGCCGTTGAGGGCGCCGCGCCCGGCGGCAGGAAGGTCGGTGTCCGCGTGGTGAAAATGCAGGTCCGAGACGCTCAGCGCGCCCGTGAGCGGGGAGTCGAGTTGCGCGGCGGGCGGCGTCGGATCGGGCTCGGGTTCCGAGTGAACCGAGAGGATTTCGTGGATACGGGTGAGGGCGACGGTGGTCTTGCCGAGGTCGGTCAGGATGCGGCCCAACTGGCGCACCGGCCACAACATGATGCCGAGGAACGACAAGAAGGCGAAAAGCATGCCGACGGTGATTTGCCCGGTGGCAACCCAATGCGCTCCGACGAGCAAGGTCAGGCCGATTTGACTCAGGGCGACCAAATCACTGATGGACCAATACCAGGCCAGGAGACGCAGCATGTGAAGGGAGCGATCGCGGTAGTCGGCGTTGGGTTGAGCGAATTTGGCGCGCTCGAAGTCGTGGCGCGAAAATGCCCGCACCACGCGGATACCGGTGAGATTTTCTTGCACGACACCCGTGAGTTCACCTTCCGCTTTTTCGACCTCTTTGAACACGTGCCGGACCTGTCGAAAGTAGACGTAGCCATAGATGATGATCGGGCCGATCAAGGCAAACGACACCAGCGTCATGGGGACGTTGATCGACAACAGCAGGGGGAGCGCCGTGGCCGAGAGGATGATGGCGTTGCCAATATCCATCACCTGGGTGGCCAGAAACACCCGGGTTGTCTCCACGTCGCTGGTGCAGCGCTGCACGAGGTCACCGGTGTCGGATTGGTCGTGGTGGCGCGCCGGCAGGTGGTTGAGGTGGTCGTAGAGGTCGTCTTTGAGGCGTCGGGCGATGCCATCGCTGGCGAGAGAGCTGAGCCACCCTTTGAGGTAGCTGAATCCACCGCCTATCGCACTCATCAATACCATAAAGGCGGGCGCTAACCAAAGGTTTTGGCCGAGGTGCTCACTACCGCCGAGGAGGGCAAGTAACCAGAGAATGGGACGGGAGGTCTCTGGCTCGATTGGTTTTTGCGAGATAGCGAAATCGATGGTGATGCTACCGATCAGCGGCACCCCGTAGTTCAGCAGGGTTGCTCCCACCAAACAGACCAACGCCAACCCGTAGCGCAGGCGATGCCCGCGCATAAGCGTCCAGATGGTGGTGAAGTGAGTGAGCACGGGAAATATAGAAAAATAAGGCGAATTTCAGGCCGACTGAAGCCACGAAGTAGACCGAAGGCGACACTAGCTTTGCCGCGGCCACCCTCGGCGAGGAAAACTTCGCGGTGGGCAGGGGATGCCCTGCAGCGGACACGGTTTCACCGTGCCGAAAATCAAGGTTCGGCCTACGTTTTATTCAAAATTGAGGCTGTGGAGCCACGCTTGATCGTAGGCGGCCTGATCACGGGGGCCGGAGGTGATACGATACAGTAGAACGGTCGCCGTCGTGGGCGGAATCACGGCACTCGATCGCCAGTCCGTGGTTTTGGTGTGCGGAGAAACCCACTCTTGATGAATCACGGTGTTTTCTCCCTCCGCATTGACCAGTTCCAGCTGCACGCCGAGTCCATCGAAATCCTTGAAGTTAAGAATGTCGGGATTGATGCCGTGCACGAAGTTGACGCGCTTCGCTCTGGGGGGAATGGCGAAATAGAGTTCACTGCCCCCGTGCATCGAAAGCCCGGGGCCGACGCTGCGCTGGTAGACTTCGATCCCGTAAGGCAAGTAGACCGAAAAGGGATGCAGCCCGAGTTGCCGC
>CAXBOL010000526.1:0-4272 GCA_963977295.1 uncultured Opitutaceae bacterium | reverse complement strand
TGTCAACGCCCGGCTAGATTTGACCCACCTTCGGCCGTATAAAAATGACCCACCCCCGCAAAAAAAGAGGGTGGATTATTTGGTCTTAGATCGAGGACCTCCTTTCGTGGTGGACTCCGGCAGGGCGATGGAACCGGGGAACAGGCCGGTGGAGCGCTTTTCCTTCATGCGATAGGACTCGCCCTTGATGTTAACGACGGTGGCGCGATGCAGCAACCGGTCCAGGGCGGCCGAGGCCATGACGGCGTCGCCGGCGAAGACGTGCCCCCAATCGCTGAAGGCTTTGTTGGAGGTGATGATGGTGGCGACCTGTTTTTCGTAGCGGTTGCAGATGACCTGGAACAGCAGCGAGGCTTGATCGTGATCGAGGCCGAGGTAGCCGACTTCATCGACGATCAACAGTTTGGGAGTGACCAGCATCTTCATGAAGTGAGGCATACGATTGGCGGCAAAGGCGGTTTTCATGCGCCGGACCAAGTCCATGGCGGTGAGGAAGAGCAGGCGTTGCCCCCGCTCGGCACAAGCGACCCCCAAGGCGATGGCCAAGTGGGTTTTGCCGACACCGGGCGGGCCCTGAAAGATGACGTTACGTCCTTCTTCCATGAAGCGTCCGGTGGCCAGTTCCTCAATGAGGGTCCGGTCAATCGAGGGTTGGAAGGAGAAGTCAAAATCACCAAGACGCTTTTGCCAGGGCAAGCCCGAGAAGTGCAGACTGGTCTCGACGACGCGCTGGCGTCTGGCGGTGATCTCGGCTTCGAGCAAACGACCCAGGAAGTGCGAGTAGGTCCAATGGCCGGCAGCGGCCTGCTGGGCCATGGAATCGAGTTGGGCATGGGCAGTGGTGGCGCCGATCTGCAAGAGTCCGTCGGTCGCGAGTTGCTCATAAACGGCACTCATGAGGCCACCTCCGCGTAGGCACTCAAGGGGCGCACTTGCACCGCTTGGATGAAGGTAATGTGACAGCCCTTCGGCGGAGCCGGAGGGATCGTTGGAACCGAAAGGGACCAACGTTGCTGCACATGCAGCGGGGACTCGACGCGTTGGGCGCGACCGGAAGCAACGGGGTGTTGGGCGATAACCAGATCGCGAGCGCGAATGATGATCTCCTGTTCGCCAGCGTCGATACTGACGCGGGTGCCCACCCAGCGTGCAGGCACCGAGTAATCGTTAGTCTCGTAGCGCACCAGAGCCTCCGCCCCGACAGTGCGAGAGGCCGAGTGGGTCACTTGGTAGGGATTTAGATCAGAGCAAGGCGTGAGGGCCTCATCGGTCAAACGGTCACAGGGCCGGGCCTGCGTGGTGCCGTGGACGCGCACGTTGGCGGTCTGCGCGAGCCAGTGACGACCTTGGGCGTTGAGGTCCTCTAGCCCGGCGAAAGTGCGGCCGTTCAAAAAACTATCGCGCAGGTAGGAGACACTGCGCTCGACCTTGCCCTTGGTGCGAGGTCGGTAAGGCCGACATCGCTTGGCCTCGAAGCCGTGGTGACGCACGAAGTCTAGGAAACGTGGATTGATCCGATCAGGCCCGACCACGACTTGGCGCATATTATCGTAGAGGATGCGTCGGGTCCAGCCGCCGAAAAACGCGAAAGCGTTTTGATGACAGCGAATCAAGGTGGCCACGTCCATGGAACGGGTGAACTCGACGTAGAGGTAACGCGAGTAGCCCAGGATCATGACAAAAGCGTAGACCCGCACGACAGTGCCATCGGGTTGGGGATAGCGACCAACCTCGGCCCAGTCGCACTGGGCTTGTTCGCCCGGAGGAGTCTCAAAACGCACGGTCAGGCGCGAGTTGGGCAACGTGGCTGCGCGCAGTTGCGCAAGGAAACGGCGCACGATTTTGACCGAGCCGGTGAAGCCACGCTCCTTGATCTCCGCGAGCAATCGGACCGCCGAGAGACCATGCGCCTGCCAGCGCTCGGTCAAGTAGTCCTTGTGGGGATCCAACTTGCTGGCGCGGTGACGCGGCTTCGGTGTCGGCGGGTGTTTGGCAAGCAAGAGCTTGCGCACAGTATTGCGGGAATGGCCGGTCAAACGCGCGATCTCGCGCACGCCGTGGCCCTGTTTTTGTAGAAAACGAACGTTCATAAACTGATCCAAATTTAGCATGGGGAGCCTCCGGTTGAGTGAACCGGGAGCTCAGCAGGCAGGCTAACAAGTGACGAATCGAACACGCCGGAGGGCACTCCCCTGGAGGAGGGAGCCGGGCTGGACTACGCTTCGCTCCGTCCAGCCCGGCTCCCTCCTCCAGCTCCTCCTGCGACTTAATGCCAACAGGGGGTGGGTCAGTTCCTAACGGGCGTTAGTGGGTCAGTTTTACACGGGCGTTGATACTTGCTCCTCCACTGCCCAGAGGGCACCCGTGCTCGTCACCCCTTTGGGGCACGTCCTTACTGCCGCACCATCTACGCGCTGCGCGCTCCGTCAGACCTTTGACCGGCGTAACGCGCCGCCACCTTAAACTTAAACTTCCACCTTCAACTGGCGCGAAGCCACGGCGCGAAGCGCCCTCCCTGTCCTACGATAAGTTTGCCAATGATCAGTTCATCGTGAAAGTCTTGCCTATGTTCGAATCTGATATTCGCCCTGTCAAATCGCGGCTCATCGCTGCTGGCGTCCAAAGGTTGGGTGTATTTGGCTCGTTCGGACGCGGCGAAGCCGGGCAGGACAGCGATGTGGATGTCCTGGTGCGGTTCGACGACAAAGCCCGGACATTTGATAATCTTTACGCCGTAGCTGAAGCCTTGGAAGAGGTGTTTCAACGCCGGGTTGATCTCGTTACGGAAGATGCCTTGAGCCCTTATCTCCGACCGCATATCTTGAGGGATGTGAAGTATATCGATCTCACCTCTTGAGTATTTGCGGCATATCCGCGACGAAGCCGGTTTCCTTGTTGAGGCCACGAAAAATGTATCGATAGATGGATTCGTCGAGGACCCCGTGCTGAAGCCGGCTTGCGTGCGCGCAATCGAAATTATAGGAGAGGCGACCAAAAAGGTGCCTGATGATTTTAGGACCCAGTTTCCCGACGTCGAATGGAAGAAGATGGCCGGAATGAGGGATCGGCTCATCCATGATTACTTCGGAGTGGACTATTTTATCGTGTATGAAGTCGCAACGGAGAAGGCACCGTGTCTGCTGAAGGCGATGGAGGATATTATCGGTCAGGAGTCCGCCCCTGACAGACTGCCGGATAATGAGTAACGCCCAGAGGGAATCATCGCGAGCAAGCTCTGCTCCTACATTCGCAATCCGCCGCGCTCCGGACCCGAACCCCAAATCCCCATGCATCGAGGCCATCCGCACTTTCAGGTTCCTCGAGTAGGAGCCGTGCTCGCACGCGATCCCACCTGCCTCTCCGGCACCTTCAGACCTTCCCACCCTCCCAACGTCAACCGGCGCGAAGCGCCACAGGCGGACGGTTTCGTGTGTTTTGTGTGTTTCGTGGTTAAACCCCAAACCAGTCCACGTGCTGAACGCCCTTCAACTTAAACCCTCACCTTCAACCCGCGCGCCGCCACGGCGAAGCGCCTTGCAATCGACACCCAACCGCAAAGATAAAGCATTGACCCCTTTTGATTGCGCAGAATCAATTAACCACAGATGAACACAGATTGACACTGATCCAGACTCAAACCCCATCCTGATGAATTCATTTCCACCTAAAATACATCAGGCTGACGGGTTCCATCGCGTAACGGTAGTGGAGCCATCTGTGTCCATCTGTGGTTAAAGAACCAAACCAGTCCACGTGCTGAACGCTCTTAAACTTTAAACTTAAACTTCAACTGGTGCGAAGCGCCACCGCTCCGCGCCACCGACTCCTGACTTGCCCAGCGGAAAATCGTAAATTATCAGATGACTATGAGCGTATTGGAGATCAAACAACAGGTCAGTCGGTTGAATAAACGGGATCGACAAGAAGTTTACGCCTATTTGGTCAGGTTGAAGCACGATACCCCCGAATGGAAACGAGTCGCAGCCAAGCGAATTGATTTAATGCAGCAGGGGAGGCGGGTCAGCGTGGAGGAGTTGGAGACCCGCATTAAACGTGGCCGGTAACGCGTATCAGGCCAGTTTCTCCGAAAACTCGGCTGAAGGGTTGTTGGCGATGTCAAGTCGTCGGCAGCGCCGAGCGCTTACCGCCGCTCGACAACTTGCGATGGACCCTGGAGTGATCAGCGATTACCGAATCAAGGACGACGTGGGTCGCGAAGTGGATCACCTGCTTGTGGATGGATTTGTCATCACCTACTGGATCGATCATGCC
>CAXBOL010000525.1:0-4277 GCA_963977295.1 uncultured Opitutaceae bacterium | reverse complement strand
ATCGGACCGGTCAGTCATCAACGCAAGGGCGAAGTTGATGTTACCGAGGGCAAGTCCGATGGCGTCTTCCGAGCCCCCCTTGATCCCGGCAAAAGCCTCCACGCCGCTCGCTCCGATCGAAAGCATGTCGACTTCGATCGTCTCGCTATCGGAGAGCACCACCGTCTCGACTTGCTTCACCAGCGCAAACTCACCTTGCACCGAGAAGAAATCGAACACGTTGATGTCCAACGCACCCGTCGCCTCCAACAGATTGCCGCGTGCCCCGTCCATGTCCAACGTCACGCTGGAACCGGTGCCGGTGAGCACTTCGATGCCATCGGTCGCATGGTCAACCACGTCGTCGCCTTCGCTCGCCTGATTGATGTTCAGGCTCAGGTTGCTGGCGGCCAACGTGAGACCGTCGATCCCCGAGAAGGCCACTTCGCCCACCGACGCTTGCAACGAGGTCCACGACCGATTGCCGCCATCTTCGTTGAACACGGCCAACCCAAATTCGACGTCCGAGACCGTGAGGCCCACCGCATCGCCGGAGCCCTCACCGATGCCCACGAACCCACTCGCTCCACTCACCCCCACCGACAGCGCTTTGACCGTGACCGCTTCCCCGTTGGAGAGCGTGACGGTCGTCGCCGTGTTCTCCAACGCAAAGTTCCCTTGCAGCGAAGCGAAGCCAAACAGCTTGATTTCCAACGCCCCCGTGACCCGCGTGAGCTCTCCGTTGGCGCCATCGGTATCAAAAACAATCGAGGAATCGGCTCCGGTCGCGACCGTCAGGTTTTGCGCCGCGAAATCGATCACGGACCCTTCGCTGGCTGCCCGATTGACGGCCAGATCCAGTTCCGTCGCTGCCAACGTTAATCCATCCACCCCGATGAAGGCCGCACTCGCGGCCGAGGCCTGCGCGCTTTGCCAACGGCGACTGCCGCTCGTTCGCTCCGACGCGAGCACGAACGCGAAATTTGCACTCGCCAGAGCCAATCCCGTCGCGCCCACCGTGCCGCCATCCGCCCCTAAAAAGGCGCTGACATCACTCGCCGCAATCGTGATCAGATCCACGTCGACTTCCTCCCCGGTATTCAGCGTGACCGAACCTTGCGAACGCTCCATCGCGAAGCTGCCATTCAGGTCGACAAAATCGTAGGCCGCGAAGTGCGCATCTCCCGTCACTCGCAGGAGATCGCCCTGCGCCCCATCGATGTCGATCGAGAGCGTCGCGTCTTCCTCGCCCACTGGCACCTCCACGCTTTGCGCCGCGAAGTCGATGACATTGCCGTCGGCATCCGCCGTGTTGATCGCGATCGCGATGTCGGAGAGTGAGATCTCCACGTTGTCCAACCCCACAAAACTCGCGTCGGTCGCGGTGGCTTGAAACGCGGTGTATTTCTTCGCCGCGTCATCCGCGTTGACGAAATTGGCGAACGCAAAATCCACCCCCGACAACCTCAATCCCACCGCGTCGTCACCTCCGGCATTCAGACCCACAAACGCGTTGAGGTCTTCACCGCCGAAGAAGAGTTGTTTCATCTCCGTCGTCGAACCGTCCGACAACGTCATTTCCGAGGTCGCACTTTGCAGCACAAACGTGCCCTCAAAATTCAGGTAGCCTTTGTAAGCGATGTTCAGGCTCGCCTGTGCTTCCAAGAGCTCTCCTTGCGCCCCGTCGAAATCCAGCGTCAGCGTGCGACCCAGACCGGTCGCCACAGCCAATTCACTCGCCCCGTAGTCTATCACCAAGCCGTCGGCGCTGGCATTGTTCAACGCGATGGCCACCGAGTCCGCCGCCACCGTCAGGCCGCTGACCCCCACAAAATCAGCCGCCGTAGCAGCCCCTTTGAAACTGGTCCAACTGCGATCGCCTTCCTGCTCGGAGAGCACGGCCAGGGCAAACTCGGCGCCACTTACTTCGAGCCCGACCGCATCATCGGTGCCGCCATCCAATCCGACAAAAACCGACGACTCACTGGCGCCCAACGTGAGCAAATCCACCGCCACTTCGCTGCCATCCGACAAGGTCACATCGGCCTCGGATTTCTCGATCGCGAAGCTGCCGTCCAAGTGCACGAATCCCAGTAAGTCCACCCCCGTCGTCGCCGTCGCGCGGATACGTTCGCCTGCTTGGCCGTCGACCGTGAACTCGACATTCGATTCGGGTCCGGTGGCAATCGTCAACGGCGAAGCCAAATAGTCGACTACGCTGCCATCTGCCGCGGCTTGGTTGATCTCCAAGCCGATCGCTTCGGCCTCGATCACCACGCCGGCGACGCCACTGAAACTCGCGGCGCTGGCGGTGCCTTCCAAGGTCATCCAGGACCGATCCCCCGCGCCCACTTCTGTCGCCAGCACCAAGGCGAACTCCAAATCGTTCAGCCCAAAACCGATAAATTTATCCGTCCCACCATTGAGGCCCACTTCGGCTTGCACCCCCGTGGCCCCCACACTCAGGACCCCCGCTTCGACGACTTCGCCCCCGGCCAGCGTGAGCGATTGATTAGACTGTTCGATGGCAAAGTCACCGGCGACTTGCACGAATCCTGCCACGCCGAGCGTCACCGAGCCACTGACTCGCGTGAGTTCTCCCGCCGCCGCCGCCGCGCCGAAGACTTCCGCCGACTCCGTGCCCGTCGCGACCGTAAATCCCGCCTCCGCCGCCGCCATGGCCGCGAAGTCCACCAGGCTGCCATCGGCCGCCGCCCGCGTGATCTCGACCGCCATTTGCTCGGCACTAAAATCGACCACCGGCACATTGAGCAACGAGACTGCGGTGGAACTCCCTTGCAACGCCGTCCATTGCCGCGTGCCGCCCTGTTCGCTCAACATCGCCAGTGCAAATCCGCTGTTGCCCAACAACAGTCCGGTGCGGTTTTCCGTATCGTCTCCGTCAATACCGGCAAACGCTTCGAGATCCGACGCCCCCACGGTCAACGCATCCACCGTCACCGTGGAACCATCGCCCAAGGTGACTTCGCGGGTTGATTGCTCGACGGCAAACTGACCGCTGGCCCGGAAGAAATCGGCGTAGGCCAAATTTACCGTTCCGGCCGAACGACGCACTTCGCCTTCGCTGCCCGCCAGCGTAAATTCGATGCTGCCTTCCGGACTGGTCGCGACCGCAAAGGTGTTCCCTGCTTCGGCCATCGCGGCGAAATCGATTACCGAACCATCACCAGCGGCTTCACTCACTTGCATCCGCCCGCCACTCATCTCGGCCGTGAGATCATCCACGCCTACGATGCTGGCATCACCCACCGCTTCGAGTGCCGTCCACCGTCGACTGCCGCTCGCGCGCTCCTGGAACAGCGCCAACGCAAAACTCGCTTGCGCCACCCGCACACCCAGCTCGTTGGCCTGGCCTTCGTTTACGCCCGCAAACGCGGAAATGTCTTCTCCGCCCAGGGTGAGCAGATCGGTTTCAACCGTCGTGCCATCGCTGAGCGTCAGTGTCTCAACCGACTTCTGCAGGGCGAATCCGCCGCTCAAGGTCGCGAATCCTTCGACGCTCAGATCAGCCGTGCCCGCGACTTCCAACAGCTCCCCTTTCGCGCCGTCCATGCTAAGCGCAATGACGGCGGATTCATCCGAACCCGTCGCCACCAAATAAGCGTTGTCCGCTTCGGCCATCGCCGCGAAATCGACGACCGTGCCATCGCTCGCCGCATCGTTAAAACGGAACTGCGTGTTGGCAAAGCTCGCCGTGACGGCATCGATGCCGACGAGGCTCACGGCGGACGCGTTGCCCTGCGCGGCGGTCCATGCGCGACTCCCGCCCACCTCGCGCAGCAGGGCGATGGCGAAGCTGCTGTTCGCCAGTGAAAGCCCCATCGCATCGGCTTCCCCCGCATTCACGCCCACGAAAAGTTCGACATTTTGCAGGCCGATGTTGAGCGCGTTGACTGCGACCTCACTTGCCGCCTCATCGTTCAATACCGCCGTGAGGCTGGACTTCTGAATGGCAAACGATCCGGCGAGGGAAACGTAGTCATTCACCGAGAGCGAAACATCCCCGGAAACTTGCACCACTTCGCCCAAGGTGCCGTCCAAGGTGAATCGGGTATCCGCCACCGAAACACTCCCCGTCGCCGCAAAATCAATCACGGTGCCATCGGCCGCCGCGTTATTGATGGCCACCACCATGTTGCTCGCCGCCAACGAGAACGAGTCAAACCCCACCGCGGAGGCCGTGCCCCCCGAGGTTTCCACGGTCGTCCACTGCCGCTGCGCCCCCCCGGATTCGGAAAAAATGCCGATATCCACCGCCGCGCCGCTCAACTCGATTC
>CAXBOL010000524.1:0-4278 GCA_963977295.1 uncultured Opitutaceae bacterium | reverse complement strand
ATGGCCAAGCCATGATCGCCAATGTAGACTACGATGGTGTTGTCCTCTTGCCCCAGCGCACGCAGCTCCGAAAACACCCGGCCCAAATGGTGATCATGATGCGAAATCATACCATAATAGTTGGCTAGATCCGCGCGCATCGCATCCTCGGTCAGCGGCTTGCTGAGCAATTTTTCATCCCGCACCGCCAATTCCCCATTATCGAACGAAGGTTCGGGCCGAAAGGCGGTCGGCAACGTCAATTGGGCCGGATCATACCAATCCCGAAACTCCGGCGGAGGCGTGCGTGGATCATGCGGAGACGTCAACGCCAGCCAGGCAAAAAAGGGCTTCGCTTCGTCGCGCGTAGATAGAAAATCCACCATCACGTCGCAAAATATCTCCGTCGAAAATCCTTTGCCAACTTGCGGAACCTCACCGCGCTCTAATCCCGCTCGATCAATCAAGGGCACCGCCTCATGCGGGCACATGCCGCTCACAAAAATCGAATCGGCGCGATCAAAAGAGCGCAGCAAGGTCGCCGGATCATTATGCCACTTGCCGGTGCAAAATGTTTCGTATCCCGCCTGCCCAAACAATTCCGGCACCGTCGGCAATTCACCTGGGATGGTCACAAAATCGAGATTACCTCCACCGGGCCTCGGATCGGTGTTGGCCCGGAACGGATGCAGACCGGTCAGCTGGCAAGCCCGCGCCGGCGAACAAATCGCGGGCATCAAACTTCCCATGTTCGTCGCTTGACTAAATCGCACTCCCCTCTCGGCCAAAGCGTCCAAAACCGGCGTCTTCACATCCGGATGATCGGCGGCTCCAAGCGCGTCAAATTGGTGATCGTCTACGATGACGAACATTACATTTGGACGCGATATGACGGAGGCAGGGCTCATGACGAAAACACTTAACGACACCTTGGGCTCCGCCAAGCTGGCAGCCAGATCCGCCAAATCAATCCCCGGCTGAGTAGATCAGTTAACCAATTCTATTTTCATCGTATTACCCTACCTTGTTCAACTGATTCACCCCGACATCATTTGCCTCTCACCAGGCCCTGGGGTTAACCTCTGTTTTAGTCCCCCTTACCTTGCCCCAGTTTCGTCATGACCTCCTCCCCGCTTTCCGTTTGTCGCCTCCTCGGCTTGATCGCCCTAAATCTGCTATCGTTCGCCGCCAACGCAGCCGCCCGCCCCAATATCCTGTGGATCATGTCCGATGACCACGCCGCCCAAGCCGTGGGTGCCTACGGGGGACGACTCTCCCCCCCCTCAACCCCACGCCCACTATCGACCGGCTCGCTCGTGAAGGCATTCGTTTCGACAACGTTTCTTGTTCCAACTCCATTTGCACGCCCAGTCGCGCCACGCTGCTCTCCGGCCAATATTCACATATCAACGGAGTGCGCACGCTGGAGGATCCCATCACCCCAGATCGCATCGTGTTGCCCCGGGTGATGTCCGAGCTCGGCTACGCGACCGCCATGATCGGCAAATGGCATCTCCATGCCGAACCCGTAGGTTTCGATTACTACTGCGTGCTCCCCGGCTAGGGCACTTATTTCAATCCCGTTTTCCATGATCAAAACCTCGGCGCCTGGCCCGACAATTTGCGCCAAATGATTGGCCGTATTGTCGGCAAGGCCGACGCCGCGCTCCACGCCGACGACGCCATCACCGACCTTTCCCTCCAATGGCTGCGCGAACGCGACTCCACCAAGCCGTTCTTTCTCATGCACCACTTCAAGTCGCCTCACGGCAATTGGGAAAATCCCGAGAGCACCGACTTCCTTTATGAGAACATTGATATTCCCGAGCCCGCCACCCTCCGCACCGGTCCGATCACCGGCTCCCCTGGCACCGAAGGCCTCGGATCCTCCATCGGAAAACGCAACCCGGCCCGCAACATGGGTATGCAAATGCGGGTCGACCCCCAACTCGCGCCCGAGGACTACCAGACCGAGGCTTATCAACGCTACATGAAGAAATACCTGCGCTGCATCCGCGGCGTGGACGACAATATTGCCCGCTTGCTCGCCTACCTCGAGTCCACCGGCGAACTCGACAACACCATCATTCTCTACACTTCCGATCAGGGTCAGCTCACCGGCGAACACGACTTCTACGACAAGCGCTGGATGTATGAGCAATCCCTGCGCATGCCTTTCCTCGTGCGCTACCCTCCGGTCATCAAAGCCGGACTCACCAGCGACGCCATGATCACCAATGTCGACTTCGCTCCCACCCTCATCGACCTCGCCGGCGGCAACGCTCCGCCTGCAATGCAAGGTCGCAGCTTCAAAACTATGATCGAGGGCCGATCTGCCCCCTCTGACTGGCGCGATGCGGTGTATTATCGCTACTGGATGCAACTGGCCCACCACCACGTGCCCGCTCACTACGGCATCCGGACCGCCTACTATAAATTGATTTTTTTCTACGGCCTACCTCTGGGCGCCACCGGTGCGGTTCAAGAGACCTCAACCCCGGGCTGGCAACTCTTCGACCTTCGCCGTGATCCCGAGGAAAATTCTGATGTGTATTTGGACCCCGCTTACGTCGATACCATTGCCTCACTAAAAGAACGACTCCAGCAGCTCAAGGAGGAGGTGGGCGACACCGACGAAGCCTACCCCGAGGTCATCGCCCGTCGGGATCGCACTTGAGCGTGCTACACCCTCGAACCGCCAGGCTGAGTTTAACCTTAAACACCCCCGTCGTCCCCCAGCCTTCCGGCCCATCCTCCAGGGACCGGAGACTTAATCCACTCGTTTCCGCAGTTTTGATTGGCGAAACTAAGCTTTCGCGTCACTGGTGAAAGGTGCACTTCGCCCCCCCTGATTTCACGTCCCGGAAAGACTGGTCACGACGTCTTCGGCTTGGGCTTTTGATCGGATTTTTCGGACTAACGGGTATCCCTGTGCCCGCCCAGGAGTTGATCTCCGCCGAAGCCGTCTCCGCGGCGGAGCAGAGTGAGTTCGAAGTCGCCCGGGCGTTATACCTCAAGGGTAACTATCCCGCCGCACTGGCCCTTGCCAGCGCGACCCTTGACGCCGACGCCTCCGATGAAAAGTGGTGGCGCCTCGAGGCCGAGATTCTACTCCTCACCGGACGCTATGAAGAAGCCTACACCCGCCTCACGCTCGCGGAGGTCGACCTTCCCGAAAGCCTCTGGATCAAGATGCTGCGCAAGGAAAGCGCTCGGTTCATCGAACGAGTGCGCAGCGAGTCGATTTACACGCAGTCAGAAATCGTGCGAGCCATCAACTATGCCGCCTATACCCGAGGCCGCGAGGCCGTTCAGGAACCCGATTTCCTCGCCGCCGTCAGTCTCGCCGCGCTTCGAGCCGGAGTTGAGCCCAAGCTCGTGCTCGAAAACTTCCTCAAACCGGCCCAAACCGGCCCCAACGCTTCCCGCGATGCGTTTTTGATCGGCGGTCAGCTCGCGCTCGACAAACAGGACCCCGCCCTCGCGGCCCGCACTTACCGCGCCGGACTCGAGCGATTTCCCGACGATCCCGACCTACTCGCCGGATACGCCGCGTCATTCCGCGATAGTGACCGTCTCCAAATGATCGCCCTGATCCAGACGGCCCTCGCCCAAAACCCCCGGCAGATTCAAGCCCGCCTCCTGATGGCCGAGCATCAAATGAGTTCCGAAGACTTCGGCGCCGCGCAGTTGGAGATCTCACAGGTGACGCTCGTTAACCCTCACCACCCCAAAGCGCATGCGCTCCTCGCCGCGATCGCCTTGCTCCAAAACCGCGACGAGGACGCCGCTCAGCACCGGGCCACCGCTCTGGCGCGATGGGAAGCGAATCCCGAGGTGGATCACCTCATCGGCCTGCAACTCTCCCAACGCTACCGCTTCACCGAAGGCGCCGCCGCCCAACGCCGTGCCCTCGCCGTCGATCCACTCTACGTGCCGGCCCAAGTCGAGCTCGCTCGCGACCTGCTCCGCCTCGGCGAAGAAGAGGAGGGTTGGTTCTTCGCCGACCTCGCCCACAAGCGGGATGGCTACAACATCGATGCCTTCAACCTTACCACCCTGCGCGATCGGATTGACGATTTTACGACGGTCGAAAGTGACCACTTCCGTGTCCGCATGAGCGCGAGTGAAGCAGCCATCTACGGCGACCGCGCCCTCGCCCTCCTGGAAACCGCCCGGGCCGACCTTACGGCGCGCTACGGTATCGAGTTGCCCCGACGCACCACCGTCGAAATCTACCCCAACGCTCAAGATTTTGCCGTGCGCACCTTCGGCATTCCCGGCGTCGGGGGTTACCTC
>CAXBOL010000523.1:0-4278 GCA_963977295.1 uncultured Opitutaceae bacterium | reverse complement strand
GCCCGGGTCGTGTCCCGTCGCACGGGCACAATTTCATGGTAGGCGTCATACATGGCCGGACGCATCAGGTCGTTCATGGCCGCATCGATCACGAGAAAGGTCTTGTTTTCTCCGCGCTTCAAATATTCGACCCGCGACAACAACACTCCCGCATTGCCCACGAGGAACCGACCGGGCTCTAACAAAATCTTGAGCCCCAGCGGAGCCAACAACTCCGACAACGCTGCACCATACGCTTCCGGCGTGATCGGGCGCGTGTGCTTCGGTTGACTGTCCCACCACTCCACGGCGCCACTCGCCAACGCATCGTGGTAAACAATGCCGATTCCCCCGCCGATGGAGAAATAGCTCAGCCCGTAATCGCGTTTCAGCTGAGCCACAAACGGCAAAACTTTCCCCACCGCTTCGACAAACGGTGCGATCGACGTGAGCTGCGAACCGATGTGCATTTGCACGCCCGCCAAACGCAAGTGGGGCAACTTCGCTGCCGCCGCATAAACCGCTTCAGCCTTCGCCAGCGGGATGCCAAACTTGTTGTCGCTCTTGCCGGTCGTGATTTTGGCGTGGGTCTTCGCATCGACGTCGGGATTAATCCGAATCGCAATCGGCGCTTTCACGCCGAGCCGACCCGCCACGTAGTTGATCCGCGCCAACTCAGGCTCGC
The DNA here is from genome assembly GCA_963977295.1 of uncultured Opitutaceae bacterium. Lineage (GTDB taxonomy): Bacteria > Verrucomicrobiota > Verrucomicrobiia > Opitutales > Opitutaceae > Actomonas. Next base: position 3,614 of record CAXBOL010000523.1, on the reverse strand, counting down.
TCTCCACATGAAACGAAAAGATCTCGTGGCGCAGCGCCAGTTCGATTTCGGCCTCCGTCTTACCGACACCGGCAAACACACTCGATTTCACGCCCGACCCCGTTGCCAGCACGCGCCGGATTTCGCCTCCACTCACCAGATCGAATCCGGTCCCCAAATTTGCCATGTGCCGTAAAACGGCCAGTGAGCTATTGGCTTTCATCGCATAGCAGATCCGCACATCGAGAGCGGTCATGCTCGCCTGCAACCGCTTCACGTTGTCCGCAATCGTGGTCGCACTGTAAACGTAAGTCGGCGTGCCATAGAGTTCCGCGACCGCGGCGAGGTCGACGGCTTCGGCGTGGAGGGATGAACCTTGATATCGGAAATGATGCATCGCGTCGGAAGATTTAGTGCTAAACTCAAGTAAAACCAAAGAAACTGCGAGATTCCCCTTGAGAAATCCCCCTGACATATCGCAAGTTCGGATACGATGATCCGCGCCCTCAAACGAATTTTCCGCCGACCTCCCATTGGAATGGGCATGGTGCGGGATTCGTCGGCCCGTCGCAGTCCGTTGCGCAGCGCCGGTTTCGTGAGCTTCTTTCAGGGCAACGGTTGCTCCTCCCGGCGCAACACCGACTTCTACGATACGCGCCTGCGCCGTCAAAAATGGATGAAGACGATCACGGTTCTCACCGTGACGATTCTGTGCACGTGGTTCGTCATCGAGAGCGCTCAAGCGCTGTCGACGTTCTGAGCTCAGTGAGGTTGCTCCGCGGGCAGAAAACCGCGCACCGTAAATTTTTCTGGCCCGCGTGCCGCACGATGAGCTCGCCCCCGCCCTCGTAATCATTTTGGTCGAGCGATGCCTGAAACCACTGCGTCTGCTCGTTCCGGTTTTTTCACCCGCGCACTTGGCTCCGTCGAACGCATCGGCAACAAGCTTCCCGAACCGGCCACCTTGTTTGCCCTGCTTGCGCTCTCGGTCCTGATCGCATCGGCCATCGCGCAAAGTTTCGGTCTCGCCGTCGCGCATCCTGCTTCCGGCGAAACGATCGCGGCAGTCAGTTTACTCAACCTCGCGGGCTTTCAGAAAATCGTGCAAGAGACGGTGCACGTCTTCGTCACGTTTCATCCTCTCGGCGTCGTCATCGTCTGCCTACTCGGGATCTCGGTCGCGGAAAAAACCGGACTCATCGGCGCCGTCGTCCGCGCCATGGTGCTGTCCACTCCTCGCACGTGGCTCACGCCCGTCATCGTGCTCGCCGGCGCGTTGTCCAATCTTGGGGCCGACGTGGGCTACGTGTTGTTGCTCCCGCTGGCCGCCACGATTTTTCATGCCGTGGGCCGACACCCGCTGGCGGGCTTGGCGGCGGCATTTGCCGGGGTGTCCGGCGGCTTTAGTGCCAACCTCCTGATCAGCAGTATCGACGTGCTGCTGGCTGGACTCTCCACCGAAGCGGCCCGACTGATCGATCCCACCTACACGGTTTCCGGGTTCGCCAACTACTACTTCATCTTCGTTTCCACGTTCATCGTCACGGCCGCCGGCACCTGGGTCACGCACCGAGTGGTCGAACCGCGATTGGGCCGTTACCAAGGGGGCGTGGCCGCCGAGGCCCTCGCCCCGCTTTCCGCCGCTGAGAAACGCGGGCTCTGGTTTACGGCGGTTTTCTCGATGATCTCGCTCGCCGTGCTCGTGCTCGGAGTGGTTCCGGTCGACGGATTTTTGCGTAATCCGGCCTACCCCGACCTGATGATGCGGGCCCTGCCGTTCAGCGATTTGGTGCCGTTTCTTTTCGTATTGGGGTTTGGCAGCGGGTTTGCCTACGGCATCGGGGCCCGCACCATCAAATCGGACCGAGACATCGTCAGTGGCATGAACGATGCCATGGGCACCTTGGGCGCATATCTCGTCCTCGCGTTTTTCGCCGCGCAATTCATCGCCTATTTTAATTGGACCAACCTCGGTCTCATTTTCGCCGTCAAAGGGGCTGGGGCGCTGAGCGCCATCGGTCTCGATCAGTGGCCCATCCCTATGATGATCGGGCTGGTGGTGTTGGCCGCGATCATCAACCTGTTGGTGGGAAGCTGTTCGGCGAAGTGGGCGCTGATTGCCCCTATATTTGTGCCCATGTTCATGCTCCTTGGGTTCAGTCCTGAGTTGGTGCAAGCCGGCTACCGCGTGGGTGATAGTATTACCAACATCGTCACCCCGCTCATGGCGTATTTCCCGCTCGTGATTACCTTCGCCCGTAAATACGACCCGCAAACCGGCATGGGCACCATCATCGCTACCATGTTACCCTACTCGGTCGCTTTCGGGATCATTTGGACGATTCTCTTGGTGATTTGGATGATGACGGGACTGCCCTTGGGACCGGGCGCCGCGCTTTACGTTTCCTTGTAAGTCAGATTCGGCTCAACCGCGTCCTTGCGCTTCGGGGTGACTCACTCCATCCGTGAAGACCGAACCCACGCAACCATGACCACCGTTTCACGCCTCCGCTTTCTCTCCGCCGCTTTAATCACTCTACTCGTCATTACGGGCTGCGGGATCACCAACAAGGAGCTCGCCGGCCTCGCCGTTGAAGTTGAAGGCATCCGAGCGTTCCGATCCAGTGGCGGCGAAACCGAATTGGTCGCCACGCTGCGCTACCACAATGAGACGCTACGCCCCATCGGCATCAAGGAAATGAACCTCAAGCTCGAGCTCAATGGCATCAACGTCGGCAAGATACTGTGGAAAAAACCGCTCGGCACGATGTCGATGAGCAGTAACACCCAAGACGCCATTTTCGTCATCAAGAGCGATTCGACAGCCGCCCAAATCCGCAACGCCCTCAGCAGTGGCTCGGTGAACTACCGACTCGAAACCGAATTAACGGTGATGTCCGGGGAAGATGAAATCTACGCCCGGCCCAACGCCACCGGCTCGATCAACGTCAGTAATTTGTCGCTCTAAGTCCTACCAATCACCGCTTGAATTTAGACTCCAATGCCAAGTCGCTGAGCCGCCGATTTGAGCATCATGTTATTTAACTGCTAAACTTTGCGTTCTTACCGGCTTGGTGGCTTTGCGTTAAAACTAGAAGAATTGAACCGGTCTGCTGGTATAAAATCCCCCTCACGGCCCGGCGCCGGGGGTTAGTCCGATTTCAACATTCGTTGCGGGTCAATCCGCGACGCTCTCCGGGCCGGCAACCAACCGCCGATGACCGCGGCGCCCAACCCCGCCAAAACCGACCCCGCGCCGGTCATCCACCCGGGCACCGCGTCCCACCAGCCGACCACTGGCACGCCCACCGCGATCAACAGCACCAAAGCTGCTCCTCCGGCGGCGCCCCAGACTCCGAGTCGCACCCCATCGCCGAGCACTCCCCGCATGAGCCGACTCGGAGTCGCACCCAAAGCCGCTCGCACTGCCAGTTCCTTTTGACGCAACGTCACGAGGTGCGCGAGGGATCCCCCAACGCCAAAAGTCGCCAGCATCAGCGACAGACCCGCGATGATCGACGCGAGTCGCGATGAGGCGATTTCCCGCCGCATATCTTCCTCCCGGCGCTCACCCAGCGTTTGCCAATTGCCAAAAACCAAGCCGGGCTCCGCCGCAGAGAGGGCATCCACCACCA
>CAXBOL010000522.1:0-4281 GCA_963977295.1 uncultured Opitutaceae bacterium | reverse complement strand
TTTGGTCTGATTTTCGCCCCCAATGGCCAGTCTTTTCTTAACAAAGTAGAACTAGTAACCTTGCGTTAAAACTAGTCTAATTAAATCGGGCTGCTGGTATCACTCCCCGATTCCGCACCCCGGACAGGGTCACACCACGTTGATTTAACTTCGTGTTACTTCGCGGATGAAGCACCGCCCGCCGCCATCTTCCGGTTCAGTAATTATCACCTATGATCGGCTTCGGCCCCGAGTCGGGGGCGACGCCGGCTAACTTCAGCACAAATTCCAACCCGGCGACGGTTTCGGCGGAGGGTTTAAAATTGCCGGGGCGATACCCCTCGGCGATGTGCATCGGCGTCCACCCAAATCGGTTTTTCTTATTCCAGATCGCCGGGTCCGCGCCATGCGCCGCGAGAAACTGAGAGACTTCGGGCACGTTCTTGTAAGCCGTGCCATGCATCGCCGTCTCGCCGTTGTTATCGACGTGATTGATGTCGGCTCCGAGGTCCAAAAGCAGCTTGATCGCTTCGATCGCCTCCGCCGCAGTGCCCGCATCCTCGTCCGGCGTGAGCACTCCCACCCCCGCCGCCGCCAGCAACGGTGTGCAGTTATCGGCATTGCCCAACGTCGGATCGGCTCCCAGCTCCAACAGCCGTTTCATCATTGCCACATCATCTCGACGTGCCGCTTGGAAAAACGGCGTGACCCCCTGCATGTGCAGATCACCTTGACGCGGTTTATTCGCTTCGGGCACACGCAAATTCACCTCAGCACCTGCCGCCACCATTGCGGACAAAAACTCCAAGGTCGTCAGTCTCCCCGAACCGCGGGGCGGTGGCATGCCATCCTCGTCCTCCCCCGTGTGCGGTCGCCGCACCGAGGGCAGGAGGTGCAACACCGATTGGCCTGATCGAATATCATTCGGATCAGCACCTGCCGCCACCAACTCCATCGCCAAATCCAGATGCGCGTTGATCGTCGCTAAGATAAGCGCACTGGTGCGATTCTGCAGTCCTCTGGGACCACGCGGGGGATCGACCACCATGGCGTTTACGTCCTGACCGTCGCGCAACAACACCTGCACGACGTCAGCGTGCCCTTGGCGCACGGCGAAAAACCACGCGTTGAATCCAGACTTCAGGGTCGCTTCACGATCCGCGCCCATTGACAGCAAGAGTTGCACGATATCCGCGTGGCCTTCATGAGCCGCCCACATCAGCGCCGTCTGACCTTTGTGCTCCTTGGCCTCCAGCTTCGCGCCATGGGCAATCAAGGCCCGCACCACTTCAATTTGCCCGGTTCGAGCTGCGGTCAACAACGCGGTTTCGCCACCTTCCAGCGTCGAGTTCGCATCCGCTCCGGCATCCAGTAACAGGGTTACGATCGTGGCGTTGCCGTTCTGGCATGCGATCGAAAGCGGAGTCACCCCGTAAAGGTTGGCTACGGTCGCCGATGCTCCGCCCTCCAACAGGGCCTTGACCATCTCCGCTTGATCCGCCCGCACCGCCCAATGCAGCGCCGTCATGCCATCGACTTGGGTCGCGTCCAGATTCGGTGAAGTCGCGAGCGCTTGCTGCAACTCTCCCCAATTTTGATGCTCGGCCAAATCCGCCAAGACGGATTCGGCCCACGCCGGTCCAGTCACCACCGTAATAGCCAACAGGGCCGCGACGGCCCGAGCCACTGCTCTGGAGCACATGCCGCCGGTCAAATATGGAGCCGACATACTCAGATCGAAAGAGGTTCAAACAACCCGTCGACTTTGCCCGTGCTGTCAGCAAACGAATCCATCCGCACGCCCGCCTTGTCGAGTAAGGTGAGGTGCAAGTTCGCCATCGGCGTAGGCTTGTCGTAGCGGATGTGACGCCCGCCCTTCATCCCGCCGGCACCACCCCCCGCCACGATCACCGGCAGATTGGAGTGATCGTGCACATTGGGGTTTCCCATGCCGCTACCATAAAGCAACAACGAGTTGTCAAGTAGCGAGCCGTTGCCTTCCGGAGTGTTCTTCAGGCGATCCAAGAAATAGGCGAAAAGCGACACGTGGTATTCGTTGATCTTCGCCATCCGGGCAATTTTCCCGGGGTCGTTACCGTGGTGCGATAACGGATGATGCGGATCCGTAACCCCAATTTCCGGATACGTGCGAGTGCTCGTTTCACGGGCGAGTTGGAACGTCGAGATTCGGGTCACATCGCCCTGCATGGCGAGCACCTGCAGATCAAACATCAGTCGCACGTGGTCTCCGTAAGCCGCGGGCACTCCCACCGGGCGGTCGAGATCCGGCAACGGATTATCGGTGACGTTTGACTCCGCCCGTTGGATGCGGCGTTCGATTTCTCGAATTGATTCCAGATACCCATCGACCCGACCCCGGTCTTCAGCACCGAGCGTGCGCTTGAGCCGCGACACATCGTCCATCACCCAATCGAGCAAACTCGCCCGTTTGCGCAGGGCCGCCCGCCGTTCTTCGGTCGTGCCACCTTCGCCAAACAGTTTTTCGAACACCAGCCGCGGATGTGCCTCGGCCGGCAGGGGCGTCGTGGGCGAAGACCAAGAGAGGTTGTTTTGGTATACGCAGGCGTAACCGTTGTCGCATTGACCGACCGTTTCCAACAGATCGATGGCGAGTTCGAGCGAAGGCAGTGGCGTGTTTTGACCAATCTGTTGCGCCGCCAACTGGTCGACCGTGGTAGCCAGATAATAGTCTGCGCTCTCCGTTTGCCGTGCCCTAGCCGCACTCAGAAAAGCTGAATTGGAGGTAGCGTGCGATCCGGGATAAGCCAGTTGCAACTCCAAGTTACTCACCACTGAAACGTCCTTCTTCAAGGCCTCCAACGGACGTAAAATTTCGGGTAACTCGCCCAACATTGGTTCACTGTTCGGCGTCCAGCGCGATATATCGCAGCCCATCGGCATGAAGATGTAGCCGAGCCGTTTGACCGGCATGGCTGCCGTTCGCGTCATCGCCGTGGCCGCCGGAACCATCGCATCGAGCAACGGAAGGGCGAGTGTGGCACCGACGCCTTTCAGAAAGGTGCGGCGGGGTAGAGCTTTTTTGGTTAGAATCATGGGGCTTTCCTCAGGGTGAACGGTTTGCTTTCGATTATTCCTAAAACAAGAGCGGAGAAACGGTAATCATTTTCGGCGGCGTGACGCACGATGGCACGAACGGAGGGTTCGTCATAATACTCCACTCCGCGACCGAGTGCAAAGGTCATGAGCTTTTCGGTCAACGTGCCCACAAATAACTCGGGCCGGGCCAGGATCGCGGCCTCCAGTCCCGCGACGCCATCAAACTCGCTGCCATCCCCCAATCCGCCCGACGCATCCACTTCGTGGCCATCCTCAAAGTATCGCACCTGCCCGAGTGCATCGAAGTTCTCCAGAGCGAAGCCCACGGGATCCATCAGGTTGTGACAGGACGCGCAGGCCGGGTTGGCGCGGTGCACCGCCAAACGATCTCGAATGGGCAAACTCGCGTCCACCTTGGCATCCTCCAGCGCCGGAATGTTCGGCGGCGGCGGCGGTGGCGGTGTGCCTAAAATATTTTCCAAAATCCAGTGCCCGCGAATCACCGGCGAAGTCCGGTTCGCGTAGGAGGTGAGGCTCAAAATACTGCCGTGACGAAAGAGTCCACCCCGCTCCGCGTGATCCCCCAGCTCCACCTTGCGAAACCGGCTGCCATACACGTGCGGAATGCCATAGTGTTTGGCTAACCGTTCATTGAGGAAGGTGTAATCCGCCTTGATCAACTCGAGCACACTGCGGTCCCCGGCGAGCACGTGCGCAAAAAATAACTCGGTTTCCGTGCGCATGGCCTGACGCAGATTGTCGTCGAAATCCGGAAACATTCGCAGGTCCGGCGAAAGCGTATCCAGGTTCCGGAGATACAGCCATTGCCCGGCGAACAACTTTACCAGCGACTCCGCCCGTTCGTCGGCCAACATGCGTTCGACTTGCCCGCGCAGCACGCTCGGCTGCGATAGCTCCCCCCGCTCGGCCAAGCCGAGTAATTCTTCATCGGGAATGCTACTCCACAGGAAAAACGAAATTCGGGACGCCAACTCGAGATCGGAAACCTGATACACTTCGCCACTCGCCAGACCTTCAGGATCCCGTTCGATCCGAATTAAAAACTCCGGACTCACCAGCACCGCGCTGAGGCCCATTTCGATGCCAGCTTCAAAGCCTCCGTCTGCTGCGGCCGCGCGATAGAGTTCCATCGGACGGCTTAAGTCTCCCGGGACGATAGGGCGCCGGTAGGCACGCCGCATCAGGTGCGCGAGGATCTGCTTC
>CAXBOL010000521.1:0-4289 GCA_963977295.1 uncultured Opitutaceae bacterium | reverse complement strand
AACCCGTCGACCGCCGGGCAATTGCTCAATGCCACCTTGACGGTGCAGACCCGACTCGAAACGCCCGCGGAATTCGAGGCCATTCTCCTCCGCGTCAATCCCGACGGATCCCAGGTCCGGCTCGGCGACGTTTCCCGGATCGAGCTCGGGGGCGAAAACTACGACCGCAACGCGCGCTTCAATGGCCAACCTGCCGCCGGGATGGCCGTGCGTCCGGCCACCGGCGCCAACGCCTTGGAAACCGTGGCGGGCATCCGCGCCAAGATCGACGAATTGAAACCGTTTTTCCCGCCCGGCATCGAGGTCGTTTATCCCTTGGACACCACCCCGTTCGTGCGCCTGTCGGTCGAAGAAGTGGTGAAAACTTTGATCGAGGCAGTGGTGCTGGTGTTTCTGGTCATGCTGCTGTTCCTGCAAAACCTGCGAGCCACGTTGATCCCCACGATTGCCGTCCCCGTGGTGTTGTTGGGCACATTTGCCATCATGGCCGCCGCCGGATTTACGATTAACGCCCTGACCCTCTTCGGCGTGGTTCTCGCGATCGGATTGCTGGTGGACGACGCCATTGTGGTGGTCGAGAATGTCGAGCGCGTGATGACCGACGAAGGGCTTTCGCCCAAGGAGGCCACCCGCAAATCGATGGACCAAATCACGGGGGCGTTGGTCGGCATCGGGTTGGTGCTCTCCGCGGTGTTTGTGCCCATGGCTTTCTTCGGCGGTTCGACCGGCGTGATCTATCGCCAATTTTCCATTACTATCGTTTCGGCCATGGCGCTCTCCGTGCTCGTGGCCATCGTGCTGACCCCCGCCCTGTGCGCCACGCTGCTCAAGCCGGTAGAAAAGGGCCATCACTACCACGACACCGGCTTCTTTGGCTGGTTTAACCGGGTCTTCGATCGCGGCACGGAACGCTACGTGCGCACGGTCGGTGGCTTGATCAATCGCAAGGTGCGCACGTTGCTCGTTTTCGGTCTCATCATCGGCGGCATCGCGTGGTTGTTTGGTCGATTGCCGACCGGATTTTTACCCAACGAAGATCAGGGTTTCTTGTTTGCGCAGGCCCAGTTGCCCCCCGGTGCGACATCCGAACAAACGCTCAAAGTGCTCGAACGCATGGAGCATCACTTCCTCGTCGACGAAGCCGAAAACGTGGAAGGTATGTTCGGCGTGACGGGATTCAGTTTTTCGGGCGTCGGTCAAAACCAAGCGTTCGCTTTCGTGCGCCTCAAGGATTGGTCCGAACGTCAGCGTCCCGACCAAACGGTCACCGCCGTGCAGGGGCGCGCCATGGGCAAATTCATGCAGTTCACTGATGCCTTTGCGTTCGCCTTTGCCCCGCCCGCCGTGCTCGAGCTCGGCACCGCCAACGGCTTTGACTTGCGGCTGACCGATCGCGGCGCCTTGGGGCACGACGCGCTCATGGCCGCTCGCGGACAATTACTCGGCCTCGCCTCTCAGGATCCTCGCCTCGTCGCCGTCCGCCCCAATGGACTGGCCGACACGCCGCAATACAAACTCGACATCGATCAAGCCAAAGCCGCCGCGCTCGGCCTGTCGTTTGTGGATATCAACAGCACGCTCGCCGCGGCGTGGGGCTCTTCCTACGTCAACGATTTCATCGACCGCGGACGCGTCAAAAAGGTCTATCTGCAGGCCGACGCCCCCTTTCGCATGTTGCCCGAAGATGTCGACCGCTGGCACGTGCGTAACCACCGCGGGGAGATGGTGCCGTTCTCCAGTTTCTCCTCCGGACGTTGGACTTACGGCTCACCCAAACTCGAACGCTTCAACGGCATCCCCGCTGCCGCCGTCGCGGGCGCGCCTGCCCCCGGTGTGAGTTCAGGTGAAGCGATGCAAATCATGACGGAACTCGCCGAGGCGTTGCCTCCCGGCATCGGGCTGCAATGGGGTGGATTGTCCTACGAGGAACGCCTTTCCGGCTCGCAGGGTCCCGCCCTTTACACGATTTCGCTCCTGATCGTGTTCCTCTGTTTGGCCGCCCTCTACGAGAGTTGGTCCATCCCGGCCGCGGTAATCTTGATCGTGCCGCTCGGGGTCATCGGCACGTTGCTCGCCGCCTTCTGGCGCGAGTTGCCCAACGACGTGTATTTCCAAGTTGGCTTGCTCACCATCGTCGGCCTCTCCGCCAAAAATGCCATCCTCATCGTGGAGTTTGCCAAGGAAGGCTACGATCAAGGACTCAGTCTGATTGACGCCGCCATGCAAGCCGCCCGGCAACGCCTGCGCCCCATCCTCATGACGTCGCTGGCCTTCGGTCTCGGCGTGCTTCCGCTCGCGCTCAGTTCGGGTGCCGGTTCAGGCAGTCAGAACGCCATCGGCACGGGCGTGGTGGGCGGCACTTTGACGGCCACTGTCCTCGGGATTCTGTTCGTTCCCGTCTTCTTTGTCGCCGTGCTGCAGCTCTTCCGCGTGAAACCCACCAAAGTCAAATCGGAGGGCTCCACCCATGAATAAGTTCATCCCCCTTTTTCTCGCCATCGCCTTGCTCACCGGCTGTTCGCTCGCGCCTCGCTACGAACAACCCGCCGCACCGATTGCTTCCACTTACCCGGTCGGGTCAGGTGCCATCGACGACTTCGCCATCGATGCCCTGGCCTGGCCGGAGTTTTTCGGAGATGCCCGTCTCCGCGCCGTCATCAGCCTCGCCTTGGAGCATAACTCCGATCTGCAGGTTGCGGCCTTAAATATCGAGCGGGTCCGCGCCCTCTACAACATCCAGCGCACCGCCCTCATCCCCACCCTCAACGGCACCGCTTCCGGGGTGCGCCAGCGCCTGCCGGGTGATCTCAACAGCTCGGGTTCACCCGTGACTGCGAGCACCTATAGCGTCGGTCTCGAAATTCCGTCCTACGAACTGGATTTCTTCGGACGGGTCACGAGTCTGCGCGATCAGGTCTTACAACAATACCTTGCGACCGAAGAAGCCGCCCGCAGTGCGCGGATCAGTCTCATCTCAGCCGTGGCGCGCCAGTATCTGGTGTCCCTCGCATTGGACGAGCAGTTCACGCTCGCCGAGCAAACTCTCGCCAGCGCGGAGCACGCCTTCGGGCTGAACCAACAATCGTTCGAAGCCGGCGTCGCCTCGGAACTCGATCTGGCCACCGCCGAGGCCCAACGCGAATCCGTTCGCGCGACGCTCGCGGCCATCACGCAACAACGCGATCAGGCTCACAACGCCCTCACGTTGCTCGTCGGCACGCCTCTGCCCTCCGACCTGCCGGTCGCCGGGTCCCTCGCGACGCAAAATTTGATCGCCGACCTGCCCGTGGGGTTGCCCGCCGACCTCCTCACGCAGCGACCCGACATCCTCGCCGCCGAACACGTGTTGCAGGCTGCCAACGCCAACATCGGCGTCGCTCGCGCCGCGTTCTTTCCGTCGATCAAACTGACCGCCAGCGGGGGCACTGCCAGTGCCGATCTCAACGGCTTATTCGAATCTGGTTCCGGCACCTGGCGTTTTGCGCCCTCGATTACCGTGCCCATCTTTGCGGCCGGCGTAAATCGAGCCCGACTCGAAGTGGCCGAAATCGAGCAACGCATCGAAGTCGTGCGCTACCAGCGGGTGATTCAAACGGCCTTCCGCGAAGTGGCCGATGCACTCGCCGTGCGACAGTCCATCGGGGTGCAAATCGAGGCCCAAACCGCCCGGGTCGCCGCCGCCCAACGGCGATTTGACCTCTCCACCCAGCGTTTCGAAGCCGGCGTGGACAGCTACCTCGCCGTGCTGTTGGCCGAACAGGAGCTCTTCGCCGCCAAACAAGCGCTCATTCAAGCCCGCCTCGCCGAGTCGACCAACCTCACCGCTCTCTACGCCGCCCTCGGCGGCGGCTGAGGACGCCAGACACGATCCGCGGTCGTTCCCAAAAGGCCCACCCCCACGATACCGCATCAATCGGTAGGGACGGACCGCGGGGCCGTCCGCATCTGCCTCACCGCTCAATCCATCGACCGGCTTCCACCAGTCCACCCCAAACACGCTGACCATCCCAACTGCCTCATCAGCCCGCGGCGCGCCCAGCGGTCACGCCCTACCCAACGACACGGCATCGCAACCGGTAGGGACGGACCGCGGGGCCGTCCGCATCTGCCTCACCGCTCAATCCATCGACCGGCTTCCACCAGTCCACCCCAAACACGCTGACCATCCCAACTGCCTCATCAGCCCGCGGCGCGCCCAGCGGTCACGCCCTACCCAACGACACGGCATCGCAACCGGTAGGGACGGACCGCGGGGCCGTCCGCATCTGCCTCACCGCTCAATCCATCGA